>NZ_JBYITD010000016.1:0-245706 GCF_057708945.1 Nonomuraea sp. bgisy101 | reverse complement strand
TCGACCTGAGCTGAAAGCGTTCCCGCGCACCCCGCCATGCGCGAATCGTTCGAGCTGTTCACCGGCGGCGTCATCGACCCGGCCCAGCCCGCCCTCAGCCTCGTCCTCCTCGTCGCCGAGCTCGCGGCCGCCGTGCTCTTCGGCGCCGTCCGGGCCGCCACCGTACGGATCTGGCGTGACCCGGCAGGCGTCGCCTGGACGCAGGGCACCTGGATGCCGGTCGCCGCCTGGTTCGCCTCGGCGGCCTCGCGGGTCGGCTTGTATCTCGCGAGCTCGGCCATGGGGCTCGCCTCCACCTCCGCGGGCGGGGTGCAACAACCTGTTCGCGAAGATCCAGGTCACCACGCGCGCGCAGGCCGTCGCCCACGCCTTCCGGCACGGCCTGGCCCCCTGACAGGACCTCAGCAGGCCGGCCGGTTCAGCAGCGACTCCTCGTCGAACTCCGCCAGTTGTAACAGGCTGTCCAGCGCCGCCTGCCGCATCTCCTCGATCGAGGCGCCCTTCTCCCCGAAGCACTCCGCCGCCACGTCCAGCACCGCCTCCACCACCGCCGAGTCGGGGTACGGCACCTCCACGTGCACCCTCCCGTCCGCCCCCACCTCGCTGGGCGAGAAGTGCAGCCGTAGCAGCCGCCGGGTCTCCTCTGCCACCGCCACACCCAGCATGGCGGCCCTGACGAACCGCTCGGACTCGGCGCTGTCGCCGTCCATGCGACCTCCATTATCGGACACGTGTTCGATCGAGGAAGAAGCTACGGCACCGCACCGACAAAATCAGAAGGCCACGAGGACCTCGAGACCGCCGTCGGGAATCGGCCGGGCGTCGACCCGCGCGTCGTGCGCGGCCGCGATGGCCGCGACGATGGAGAGCCCGAGCCCCAGTCCCTCGCCGGTCCTGGCCGATCCCATGCGGCGGAACGGCTGGAACAGCTCCCCCATCAGCGCGAGGGGGATCCGCGGCCCCGAGTTCGAGACGCGGAGCGAGGGCCGTCCCTCGTGGACGCCGGTCCACACGCGGACCCAGCCGTCCTTCGTGTTGTGGCGTCTGGCGTTGTCCACCAGGTTGGCGACCAGCCGTTCGACCAGGCGGGGGTCCCCTGTGGCCGAGGCCGGGTGCAGCTCCGCCTCGACCCGGTCCGACACGTCGGACAGCAGGTCGCCGGTGATCGACGCCAGGTCCAGCGGCTCACGGTGGTCGAGGCCGCGCTGGCTCCTGGCCAGAGTGAGCAGCGCCTCGATGAGCCGCTCCTGGTGCCCGTTCACCTCCAGCGCCCTGCCGCACACCCGTCGCAGCCCGTCGGCCGTCGCAGCGGGGTCGGCCAGCGCCACCTCCAGCAGCGTCCGCTCGAACGTCAGGGGCGTGCGCAGCTCGTGCGAGGCGTTCGCGACGAACCTGCGTTGCGCCTCGAAGGCCGACTCCACTCTCGCGAGCAGCCCGTCGAAGGTGTCGGCGAGGTTCTTGATCTCGTCGCCGGGCCCGGTCATGGCGAGCCGCTGGTGGAGGTTACGGGCGGAGATGTCGCGTGCCGCAGCCGTCATCGTGCGCAACGGCCGCAGCGCCCTGCCCGCCATCACCCAGCCGAGCCCGACCGACACGACCGTCATCACACCGAGCCCTGCGGCCCCTGCCATGACGAACCGCCGCAGGTCGGCTTCGCGTTGCAGGAGCGGGTCGAGAGGGGGCTCGTCGAAGATCTCCGGCGGCGGGGCGATCCAGGTCAGCTGCGTGGCCAGGAGGAGGTAGGTGAGCGCGAGCAGCAGCGCGCCCGCGACCGCGAACAGCGTGCCGTACAGGAGGGTGAGTCTGACCCTGATCGTCATATCCGGTACCCGGCCTGGGGCACCGTCTCGACCAGCGGCGGTTCGCCGAGCTTGCGGCGCAGCCTGCTGACCGTCACCTTGACGGTGCTGGTGAAGGGGTCCGCGGCCTCGTCCCATGCGCGTTCGAGAAGCTCCTCGGCGGCCACGACCCGGCCTCCCGCGGAGAGCAGCAGTTCGAGCACCGCGAACTCCTTGGGGCTCAGGTCGAGCCTGCGGCCGGCCCTGGTGGCCAGGCGCCGGCCCGGATCGACCCGGAGGTCGCCGTGCACCAGCACAGGAGGTACGGCAGGCTGCGCCCGCCTGCCCAGCGCCCTGATCCTGGCGACCAGCTCGGCGAAGGCGAACGGTTTCGGCAGGTAGTCGTCGGCGCCCGTGGTCAGGCCCTCGACCCTGTCCTCGATGGTCGCGGCGGCGGTCAGCATGAGCACCCGGGCCTCGTAGCCTTCGGCGATCAGGCGCCTGCACACCTCGTCGCCGTGGACGCCGGGCAGGTCGCGGTCGAGCACCACCACGTCGTAGCGGTTGATCGACGTGCGTTCGAGCGCGGCGTCGCCGTCCCGTGCGAGGTCGACGGCCATGCCTTCGCGACGCAGCCCTTCGGCCACCGTCGCGGCCAGTTCCGTGTGGTCCTCGACCACCAGCACGCGCATCGTCCCAGCATCGCGATCGGGGGGTAACACCGGCGTAACGGCCGCCGTTCCCTTGCGGTAACCGGTGGGACGCTTGAGTGTGCGGCATGAGAACACGACTGGTGCTCTGCGCCGCCGCCGCACTGGTGGCCATCGCCGTTCCCGCGGCCGCCGAAGCCGCTACCCCAGGTCCTACGAAGGACTTCACGACGTGCATGCGCGCGAAGGGAGTGAAGGAGTTCCCCGGCATCAAGATCAAGGAAGGCGGAAGGGTCGTGCTGCGCGACGTCGTCGGCAGCCGGCTCAACCCCATCTCGAAGAAGTTCAGGGGCGCGCTGAAGATCTGTGCGCACCTGCTGCCCGAGGACGCGGAGCTGCCCCCGGCGCTGGAGCTCCCCGAGCCGGACCTGCCCGACCTGCCTGACCTGCCCGAGCCGAAGCCGCCCGTGCCGCCCAGGCCGTAACCGGCACAGGCCCGGTGCTCGCGACGAGCACCGGGCCTGTGTCCTGGTGGCTACTTCTTGGCCTTGTCCGTGCTGGACTCGGTGGACAGCGCGGCGACGAAGGCCTCCTGGGGCACCTCGACCCTGCCCACCATCTTCATGCGCTTCTTGCCTTCCTTCTGCTTCTCCAGCAGCTTGCGCTTACGCGAGATGTCACCGCCGTAGCACTTGGCGAGGACGTCCTTCCTGATCGCCCTGATGTTCTCGCGGGCGATGACGCGCGCGCCGATGGCCGCCTGGATCGGCACCTCGAACTGCTGCCGCGGGATGAGCTCGCGCAGCTTCTTGGCCATGTCGACGCCGTAGCCGTACGCCTTGTCCTTGTGCACGATCGCGCTGAAGGCGTCGACGGGCTCGCCCTGCAGCAGGATGTCGACCTTGACCAGGTCCGCCTCCTGCTCGCCCGCGGGCTCGTAGTCGAGGGAGGCGTAGCCGCGGGTGCGCGACTTGAGCTGGTCGAAGAAGTCGAAGATGATCTCGCCGAGCGGCAGCGTGTAGCGGATCTCGACGCGGTCTTCAGACAGGTAGTCCATGCCCTGGAGCTGGCCGCGCCTGCCCTGGCAGATCTCCATGATCGCGCCGATGAACTCGGCGGGCGCCAGGATCGTGGACTTGGTGACGGGCTCGAAGACCTGCGCGATCTTGCCGCCGGTCGGGAACTCCGACGGGTTGGTGACGGTCAGCTCCTTGCCGTCCTCCATGACCACCCGGTAGACCACGTTCGGCGCGGTGGAGATCAGCGACAGGCCGAACTCCCGCTCCAGCCGCTCGCGGATGATCTCCATGTGCAGCAGGCCGAGGAAGCCCACGCGGAAGCCGAAGCCGAGCGCGGCGGAGGTCTCGGGCTCGTAGACCAGGGAGGCGTCGTTGAGCTGCAGTTTGTCGAGCGCCTCACGCAGCTCGGGATACTCGTCGCCGTCGATGGGGTAGAGCCCGGAGAACACCATCGGCCTGGGGTGGTCGTAGCCCGCCAGCATCTCGGTGGCACCACGCGCGGCCGAGGTGACGGTGTCGCCGACGCGCGACTGGCGCACGTCCTTCACGCCCGTGATGAGGTAGCCGACCTCGCCGACGCCCAGACCCTTCTCGGCCACCTTCGGCTCGGGCGAGATCACCCCGATCTCGAGCGTCTCGTGGGTGGCCTGCGTGGACATCATGGTGATGCGCTCGCGCTTGCCCAGGTGGCCGTCGACGACCCGGACATAGGTGACGACGCCCCTGTAGGTGTCGTAGACCGAGTCGAAGATCAGCGCGCGGGCCGCCGCGTCGGCGTCGCCCACGGGGGCCGGAACGGTCTCCACGACGTGGTCGAGCAGCTCCTTCACCCCGACGCCCGTCTTACCCGAGACCCTGAGCACGTCGGAGGGGTCGCAGCCGATGAGCCCCGCGAGCTCCTCGGCGAACTTCTCCGGCTGCGCGGCGGGCAGGTCGATCTTGTTGAGCACCGGGATGATGTGCAGATCGTTGTGCATGGCCAGGTAGAGGTTGGCCAGCGTCTGCGCCTCGATGCCCTGTGCGGCGTCGACCAGGAGGATCGCGCCCTCGCACGCCTGCAGCGACCGCGAGACCTCGTAGGTGAAGTCGACGTGGCCCGGCGTGTCGATCATGTTGAGGACGTGGCCGTTCCACGGCAGCCGCACGGCCTGCGACTTGATCGTGATGCCGCGTTCGCGCTCGATGTCCATCATGTCGAGGTACTGCGCGCGCATGGAGCGATCGTCGACCACGCCGGTGATCTGCAGCATCCGGTCGGCAAGCGTCGACTTGCCATGGTCGATGTGCGCGATGATGCAGAAGTTGCGGATCAACGCGGGGTCGGTCTGGCCAGGCTGATTGCGCACCGAAGTCCGTTTCGACAAGGGTTGAGGTCAAGCGTCTTTCATGGTGACATGCCCGGGTGATTGCCCGAACCGTCATCCGCCGCGGTCTGCGCGCCCTGGCGCTGGCCTTGGCCGTCTTAGTCACGCTCGCCGCCTTCGTGGCGGCGGCGCTCCGGCTCCAGTTTACCGGGGCGCCGGAGGCCTGGGCGAAGAGCACGGGTAACGATGCGCTGTGGCTCGGGCACGCGTGGGTCGACGGCCGCCGCACGGAGCGCGACGTGGAGGCGATGGCGGTACGGCTGCGCGGCACCGGCATCAGGGACGTCTACGTTCATTCCGGCCCCTTTGAATGGGACGGCAGCCTCAACCCCGCCAAGCACCCCAACGCCGGAAATTTCCTGAAGTGGTGGCGGAAACATCTGCCTGATGTGCGGGTCTCGGCCTGGCTCGGACAGGCCGTCAAGAACGGCCTCGACCTCGACGACCCCGCCGCCCGTGCCCGCGTCCTGGCGGGGGCGAAGCACATCATGGACCTCGGGTTCGACGGCATCCACTACAACTTCGAGCCGATCGGTGACGGGGACACCGACTTCCTCGACCTGCTCGACCGCACCCGGCCGCTGACCAGGCTGCTCTCGGTGTCGACGCCGCAGCTCGAGCCGTACCCCCTCATGCGCCTGGCCGTCCGCGCGACACTCGGCCACGACAAGTACTGGTCGCACGGCTTCTACCAGGAGGTCGCCCGCCGTACCGACCAGGTGGCGATCATGACCTACGACTCCTTCATGCCCGCGCAGTCCCTGTACGGCGGCCACGTCGTACGGCAGGCGGCGCTCGCGCTCGACCTCACGCCCGCCACGACGTCCATCCTCATCGGAGCGCCCGCCTACCACGACCACGGCGTGCCGTTCCTCGACGGGTCGGAGAGCGTAGCGGGGGCGGCCGAGGGGGCGCGGCTCGCCCTTTCGTCGTACGGCAGGCGCGAGGGGTTCGGACTGGCGCTGTACGTGGACTTCGCGGCGACGGAGGAGGACTGGAAGGAGTACACCGGCCGCTGGAACGCCAGGTGATCCCGCTCGACGGCCCCGGCGCGAGCGGATGCGAGGCCGGTCCCGCAGAACACCCCGTATGCTGGGCAGGTCACGGGTCGTTGATTTGAGCGGCGACCTGGATTATTGGTAACCTGTACAACTGCGTGTGGCGCGCCCTCTCATCGAGCCCGCGCGCCCCATCCGATTTCTGACCTTCACCGAGGCTTCTTCGTGGCGAACATCAAGTCCCAGATCAAGCGCAACAAGCAGAACGAGAAGGCTCGTCTGCGCAACAAGGCTGTCAAGTCTTCCCTGAAGACGGCGATCCGCAAGTTCCGCGAGGCCGCCGAGCAGGGCAACGTCGACGAGGCCGTGGCGCTGCAGCGCGCCGCCGCTCGCCAGCTCGACAAGGCTGCCAGCAAGGGCGTCATCCACAAGAACCAGGCCGCCAACCGCAAGTCGGCGATCGCTCAGCGCACCGCCGCTCTGCAGGCTGCCAAGTAGTCGCAGACGCACCGGCGACGCCGCACTCCGCGATGACGGAGTGCGGCGTTTTCGTGTACCACCACCCGCGCTTCGCCCTGGACCACCGCGGTGATCCGGGCATGAGCCCCTCCCGGATGAACATCTGAAATATCCGGACGCGGTCGTGGAAGTGTCACAGTTTCGACATCACTCCAGCGTATCGGCTGTGTCACCGTTGAGAAGATCGGCTTGCCGCCGCCACCCGTCATCCCCAAAGGTTCACAGAACGGGAGCATGTGACGAGCGGGGGCGATATGCGGGCGCGTGTTCCGCTGGTTCTCAGGCGAGCCGCCAGTGAGCCTCTCCTCCTGCTGGCCGCCTTCGGCTCCATCCTCCTCGCCACCACCACCCTTGTCGCGCTGACGATGTACGCCTCCTCGACCGCCGAGGCGGGCGTCCGCCGCACGATGGAGACCGCGCCGATCAGGACGACCGCGGCCACCATCACCACCCCCGTCACCACCGCCTCCTTCCCCGGGGTCGAGCGGGCGATCCGGACCGTCACCGCCCAGGTCTACGCGGGCGCTCCCGTCGCGCTCACCGCGAGCATGCGCTCCGACTCCTACGTCGTCCCCGGTCAGGAACGGCAGGCCAGGCCTGAGCTGTACCGCTTCAACACCTACGAGGGCCTCGACCGGCACGCCAGGCTGGTCGAGGGCGCCTGGCCCGGTGACGGCGAGGAGCGGGTCGAGGCGGCCGTCTCCCTGTCCGCCGCCACCGCGGCGGGCCTGAAGGTCGGCCAGGAGTTCACCACCGAGAGCCGCATCGACGCCAGGCGCCGCGTCGAGGTCCGGATCACCGGCGTCTTCCAGCTCGACGACACCTTCGGCGACCGCTGGGCCGGTGAGGAGCTGCTGAGCTCGGGCGTCCAGCTGGGTGATTTCACCACGTTCGGGCCGCTGATGGTCACCGAGCGGACGTTCCTGTCCCGGTTCGCCACCAACGTCAGCGCCACCTGGACCGCCCTGCCCGATCTGACCCGCCTCTCCCCCGAGCGGCTGCGCCCCTTCGCCCGGGACGTGGCCGGGCTCCAGGACCGGCTCAGGGACAGCGGGTGTCCCGAGTGCAGGGCCGGCACGCGGCTGCCCGAGATGTTGACCCAGCTCGACACCGCCTCGCTGGTCGCCCGCTCGACCATGCTGATCCCCGTCCTGCAACTGCTCCTGCTGGCCGCCTACGCGCTCATGCTGACCGCGCGCCTGCTGGCCGACCACCGCAGGATGGAGGTCGCGCTCCTGCGCGCGAGGGGCGCGGGCGCGGGCAGGCTCGCGCTGCTCGCGGGCGGCGAGGCGCTGCTGGTGGCGCTTCCGTGCGCGATCCTGGCACCGCTGCTGAGCTCGCCGCTGCTCCGGCTGGTCACCGCGATCCCCTGGATCGAGGCCTCGGGCGTACGGCCGGCCCCCGACGCCGACCTCGGCACGTTCGCCGTGTCGGTGGCGGTGGCCCTGGCCGCCGCCGTCCTGCTGACCATGCCCGCGCTGGGCGGCGTCCGCCGCACCTACGTCGACGAGCAGGCGGCGCGCGGACGGTCGGGCGGCAGGGGGCTGGTGCAGCGGGCGGGCGCGGACCTGGCGCTGCTGGCGCTGGCGGCACTGGCGATCTGGCAGCTACGGCACTACGGCGCGCCCGTGACGGCCACGGCCGGCGGTGACATCGGCATCGACCCGCTGATCGTCACAGGGCCGGCGCTCGCGCTGCTCTGCGGCGGCATGCTCGGCCTGCGCCTGGTGCCGAGGGTCTCGGCCCTCGCCGAGCGGCTCACCGCCAGGCGCGAAGGACTGGCTCCCGCGCTCGGCGCCTGGCAGGTCAGCCGCAGGCCGGCCCGCTACTCGGGCCCCGCGCTGCTGCTCACGATGGCGATCGCGATCGGCGTGGTGTCGATGGCCACCGCCGCCACCTGGCGTTCCTCGCAGGAGGACCAAGCCCGCCACCAGGCGGGCGCCGACCTGCGGATCTCGGGCCCGCCCGATGCCCGCGAGCTCGGCGCGCTCGGCCGGGGCACCGCCTTCGCGAGCCTGCCGGGCGTCACCGCGGCCAGTCCCGCCTTCAGGGGGCCGGCCACGGTCGCGGGGGAGCCGGCGACGCTGATGGCGCTGGACGCCGCGAGACTGGCCGCGCTGCTGAAGCTGCGCCCCGACCTGTCCGAGGACGGCGTGCGGGAGATGGCGGCGCGGCTCGGCGCGGCCCGCCCCGAGATCGAGGCGGTCCCGATACCCGAGCGGCTGCCGCTGTCCGTGCGGGTCAGCGGGCCTCCGGGCCGGTCCGTCGAACTGGGCGTGGCGGTGGAGGACGGGCTCGGCGTGTGGCTCGAGCTTCCCGCGGGGCCGCTCCGGGCGGGCGTCAACCGGGTCGAGCTCGACCTGAAGTCGCTCGCGGGCCGTACGGGAAGGCTCACCCCTCCCCTGAGACTGCGCGGCTTCGTCCTGAGGGCGACAGGCGTCACGGTGACGGTCGACCCCGGCGTCACGCTGCCGCCCGGCCTGCGCTGGACCGCCAGGCGGCCGGTGGCCTCGGACGGCGGGCGGCTGTGGACGCTGCAGCTCCCCGGCACGGCCGAGGAGCCCGCCTACAGCGTCGTCGCCGCGAAAGGCGACGGCGACCTGTTCGCCCCGCCTCGCGGGCCCGACAAGCAGCGGATCTTCAAGCCGTTGCCCGTCGTCCTCACCGCCGATCTGGCCGATCGGCTACGGCTCACCACGGGCCAGGTCGCGCCGGTGAACCTCGACGGCGACAACATCGAGGTGAAGGTGGCGGGCGTCGTCGACCGGATGCCGACCACCCAGCCCGACCAGCCCTCGATCCTCGTCGACTGGGGCACGCTGCAGGGCAGGGCGTTCGCGGCCGCGCAGCGGCTGCGTCCCGCGACGGAGTGGTGGCTGGCCGCGCGCGGCGGCGACACCGCCGCCGCGATGAAGGTGCTGGCGAGCAGGCCGCAGTGGGTGGCGACGGCCGTGGACCTCCAGGCGCTCACCTCGCGCTTCCGTGACGATCCGCTGGCCGGTGGACTGCAGGGTGCGCTGACGCTCGGCTTCCTGTCCGCGCTGGTCTTCGCCGTGCTCGGGTTCCTGACCAGCGCGGCGGTGGCGGCGCGCGAGCGCCTCGCGGAGTTCGCGATCCTGCGGGCGCTGGGCGTCGGCTTCCGCCAGGTGTTCGCGCTGCTGGCGATCGAGCAGACGTTCGTCATCGGCCTCTCGCTGGCGGCGGGAACGGTCCTCGCGCTCGTGGTCGGCGCCCTCGTCGTGCCCCACATCGTGCTGACGGGGCAGGCCACGGCCGTCACTCCCGGCGTGGTGCTGGCCGTCCCGTGGCCATCGACCGTCCTGATGCTGGTCCTGGTCGCGGCGCTGCTGTTCGCGATCGTCGGGGGGCTGGCCCGCGTGCTGCGCGGCCGGGGGCCCGGTGGCCTGCGCACCAGGGAGGAACGGTGAGGATCCTGACGCTGATGCGCGAGCACGCGGGCGCGGCCGCCGTGCTGGCGGTCCTGACGCTGAGCGCCTGCCTGCTGATCTCCGGTACGCCCCGGGCGCTCCAGTCGGCCTACGACCACGGGCTCAGGCAGACCCTGGCCGCGACGACCGCCCAGGACAGGGACCTGCGGGTGCTGGCGCGGAACGCGACGCCCGTCAGGACCCGCGCGGAGCTGGCGGCCAAGGAGCGGGCCTTCCGCGCGCTGCTGCCGTCCGAGCTGGCCGCGCTCGCGACGACCGGCGGCACCAGCCACTTCTCGGTCAGGACGGTCGACACGCCCGCCTTCGACCGTCCGAAACAGTACGTCAACGTGGGCTGGCTCTCCGACTTCGACCGGCGCCTGACCTGGGTCGAGGGCCGCGAGCCCGGCGCGCCCAGCACCTTCGCGGCGCGCGGGATCGGCACGATCCCGCTGCTCGAAGTGGGCGTGCCGGAGGGCGCGACCACCACCATGAACCTGCCTGTCGGCAGCATCGTGGTCATCGGGCAGAGCGAGCAGATCGCGGTCAGGGTCTCGGGCGTCTACCGGCCGAGGAACCCCGCCGACCCGTACTGGGACCACGAACGCGACACGATCACGGTCGAGGAGCGGCTCCCGCCGGGCCAGCTGGAACCCGACCGCTACGTCACCACGCTGACCGGCGACGAGGGCATCGAACTCCTCGGCTACGGCGCCCGCAGGACCGTCTACTCCTGGGTGCTCGGCGTCGATCCCGGCAGGGCCGACGCGCTCGACCTGCCCTCCACGCTCGGGGCGATCAAGGACTACAACGGCGCGGTGGCGCTGGAGGCGGACGGCAACGCGGCCAACAGCGTGGCGACCGGCCTGCCCAGGCTGCTGACCTCCTACGCGGAGTCGCTGGCCACGGCGCAGACGGTGATGTTCCTGGTGCTCGGCGGCCTGCTGGCGGTGGCGCTTGGCGTGATCGTGCTCGCCGTCCAGCTGATGGCCGAGCGGATGGCGGCCGCGCTCGCCCTGATGCGCGCGCGAGGCGGCGCGCTGGGGCAGGTCGCGGGCGCGGGGACGGCCGTCGTCGCCATCGCGACCGTGCCGGCGGCGGCGGCCGGCTACCTACTGTCGTGGCTGGTCCCTGGGCCCGTCACGCCGATGGTCCACGTGGGCCCGCTGATCGTGCTCGGGGTCGCGACGGGTTTCGCCGCGATCCGGCTGACCCTCGCCCACCGCGCGCCGCTGCACGATCGACGCGACGACGTGGCCGCCGCCAGGCCCTCGCCCCGCCGGATCACGCTGGAGCTGACGACCGTGGCGCTGGCGCTGGCCGGGGCCTATCTGGTGCGCTCTCGCGGCGTCTCGACCTCGGCGGCGACCCTGGGCGCGGACCCGTTCCTGCTGCTCGTCCCCGTCGCGCTGGCGGTGGCCGCGGCCCTGATCACCCTGCGCTGCTACCCGTTCCCCCTCAGGGCGCTCGTACGGCTGGCCGCCCGCCGCCGCGCCGCCGTGCCGTTCCTCGGCCTGACGATGGCGGCGAGGTCGAAGTCGTTCACCGTGCTCCCCGTGCTGATCCTGCTGCCCGCGCTGGCCGTGTCGGTGTTCGCCTCGATCGTCTCCGGCGGCGTCTCCAGCACCCAGGAGCTGGCCGCATGGCAGAGGGTCGGCGCGGACATCAGGGTCGAGCACCCCGTCGCGATCACACCCGAGGCCGTGGCGCGGGTCAGGAACGTGCCGGGCGTCGAAGCCGTGCTGACCGCGATGACAGGTGACGCGGTCGTCGGCAGGACGCCTGTCGAGGTCGTCTCCATCGACCTGGCCGCCTACCGGGAGCTCGTGGCAGGCGGTCCGCTGGACGTGCCGGCGCCACCGGGAGGGCCCGGCATCCCCGCGCTCGCCTCGCCCCTGCTGGGCAGGGAGCCGCTGTCGGTCCGCTGGCAGGTCGCGATGCGGGTGGACCCGCGCGGCTCCGTCACCGGCTTCCCGGGGTTGCAGACGCAGCGGAACCTGATCGTGCTGCCCGCCGACGCCAACGAGCGGGCGGGCGCGCCCACCAGGCCGAACGTGCTGCTGGTTCGAGGGTCCGCCGACCCTGCCGCGGTGCGCGAGGCGGTGAGCACGCAGGGCGGTCTGCCACCCGTGGTGCGATCGAGAGCGCAGACGCTGGCCGCCATCAAGGGCTCGCCGCTGACAGGGGCCGTCCTGGACACCCTGATGATCGTCACCGCCGCCCTGGCCGTCTACTGCCTGGTCGCCGTCATGCTCGCGCTGGTGATCACGGCCCCCGCCCGCGCGGGCGCGCTGTCCTTCCTGCGTACGCTGGGGCTGTCGCCTCGCCAGGCGCGACGCCTGACCGTCCTGGAGATCTCCCCCTTGATCCTGTTCACCGCCCTGGCAGGGCTCGCGCTGGGCCTGGGCCTGCCCGTGGCGCTGGGACCGGGCATGGACCTGTCCGCCTACACGGGCGACCTCGCCGTGAGCGGCCACGGACCGCTCTCCGGCGGCGCGCTCCTGACACCCGTCCTGCTGGCCGCGGGCCTCACCGCGGTCTCCGTGCTCGGCGCGTACGCGCACACCGCCATCGGCCGCGGGCGCGGCCTCGGCTCCGTCCTACGAGTAGGTGACCAGTGACGAACACCCCCACCATGTCCGACCTGGAGGCGCAGGCCACGCGGGAGCGGGCCGTCTTCGGCGGTGACGCGCACATCGTCTGCGACAACCTGGTCCGCATCTACAAGACCGAGGGCGTCGAGGTCGTCGCCCTCCAGGGCCTCGACCTGCTGATCCAGAAGGGCGAGCTGGTCGCGATCGTCGGCGCTTCGGGCTCGGGCAAGTCCACGCTGCTCAACGTGCTGTCGGGCCTCGACGTGCCGACCGCGGGCCTGGCCAGGGTGGCGGGCATGGATCTGCTGTCGATGACGGCCAAGGACAGGCTGCGCTACCGGCGCGAGGTCGTCGGCTTCATCTGGCAGCAGACCGCGCGCAACCTGCTGTCGTACCTGACCGCGCGGGAGAACGTCGAGCTGCCGATGAAGCTGGCCGGCAGGAACCGCAAGGGCCGCGCGACGGAGCTGCTGACCCTGCTCGGCGTCGACTACTGCGCGGACAGGAAGCCGTCGGAGATGTCGGGCGGCGAGCAGCAGCGGGTGGCGATCGCCGTGGCGCTGGCCAACGCGCCGCAGCTGATCCTGGCCGACGAGCCGACGGGAGAGCTCGACAGCGACACCTCGGAGGAGGTGTTCGAGGCGCTGCGCAGAGCCAACAGGGAGCTCGGCGTCACCGTGGTCATCGTGACGCACGACGCGCTGGTCTCGGAGCAGGTCGATCGGACGATCGGCATCCGCGACGGCCGTACCAGCAGCGAGACGCTGCGCAGGGAGGGCGCCGAGGGCCAGATCATCGCCGAGGAGTACGCCGTCCTCGACCGCGTCGGCCGGCTGCAGCTGCCGCGCGACTTCATGAACGCCCTCGACATGGAGCGCAGGGTGCGCCTCGAGCTCGAGTCCGACCACATCGGCGTGTGGCCGTCCCGTGAGGAGTCTTCCGATGAGCAGTGAGCCGCTGGTGGTGGTGGAGGGCCTGCGTAAGGTCTACCGGACGGGCCCCAAGGAGGTCGTCGCGCTGCGCGAGGTCTCCTTCGAGGCCTACCCGGGCGAGCTGGTGGCGATCAGAGGCAGGTCGGGTTCGGGCAAGACCACCCTGCTGAACCAGATCGGCGGGCTGGACAGGCCCGACGCCGGCCGCGTGGTCGTGGCGGGGCAGGAGGTGACCTCGCTGCCTGAGGATCGGCTGCTGGCGCTGCGCAGGGACGTCGTGGGCTTCGTGTTCCAGTCCTTCGGCCTGATCCCCGTGCTGTCGGCGGCCGAGAACGTCGGCGTGCCGATGCGCCTGACCCGCACGCCCGTCGACGAGCGGGACAGGCGCGTGCGCATGCTGCTGTCACTGGTCGGGCTCGAGCAGCACGCCAACCAGCGCCCCTACGAGCTGTCGGGCGGGCAGCGCCAGCGCGTGGCGATCGCCAGGTCTCTCGCCAACAGGCCGCGCCTGCTGGTGGCCGACGAGCCGACGGGGCAGCTCGACTCGCAGACGGGGCGGCAGATCATGCAGCTGATCAGGGCGCTGGTCCGCAGCGAGGGCGTCACCGCGCTGGTGGCCACCCACGACCCGGGCCTGATCACGCTGGCCGACAGGGTGCTGGAGATCAGCGACGGGGTGCTGAGAGAGACGGCGCTGCAGGAGTCCTGACCTCGCGTATGGCCAGCACGCCGAGGCTCGCCGCGGCCACGGCGATCGCCGCCACCCACAGCGGCGCCGCCGTACCCGCCCATCCGGCCAGCGGGGCGGCGACGGCCAGCCCCAGCGGGCGGCTGGCGAACGAGATCAGCGAGTCGAACGAGCGCACCCTGCCCAGCGCCTCCACCGGGATCCGGTCGGCGACCACGGTCTCCCACAGCGGCACGAGCACGCCGAGGCCGAACATCGCGACGCCGTACGCGACCGCCACCGCCCAGCCGCTCAGCGGCACGGCCAGCGCCGCCAGGGGCGCCGCGTAGAGCGACGCGCCCACCGCGCAGCCGACGAGCGGGCTGCGCACGGGCAGGCGGGGCGCGGCGAACACGCCCGCGAGCATCCCGACCGTGCCGGACTGCACGATGATCACCCACATCGCCTCGCCGCTCCGGATGGTGATCAGCGGGCCGAGAGTGAGGAACAGCCCCGCGCAGAAGTGCCACACGCCGTGGCCCATGACGCTGACCAGGAACCACGGGCGCCGCCTGATCTCCTGCCAGCCCCTGGCCAGTGACTGCTTGCCGGTGGGGGCGGCCGTGGCCGTACGGACGCCGCCGAGGGTGAACGCGGAGGCGGCGAACAGGGCGGCGGTGGCCAGCGACGCCCAGCCGGGCCCCGCCCCCAGGACCAGCGCGCCGGCGATGGCGGGCGCGCCCACGGCCGACAGGCTGGTGGCCAGGCTGATGCGCGCGTTGGCGCGCAGCCGCGCCGGTCCCTCAACGGTCGCGGCCACCAGCCTGGGCACGGCAGGCGTGCCGAACGCGACAGCGGCGCCGGTGACCGCCGCGAGCACCGCCAGGTCGGCGATCCTCTCCACGCCGGCCAGCAGTTCCACGCCGATCGCCGCTTGGGCCACGCACCGGGTCAGGTCCGCGAGCAACGCGACGCGTTCGGGTGGGAAGCGGTCGGCGAGCACTCCCCCGAACGGCAGCAGCACCAGCATCGGCACCAACTCGCACGCCAGCACGACGCCAAGGTCGGCGGCCTCGCCCGTGACCCTGAGCACGACGAGGGTCAACGTCGTCGGGATGAGCGCGGTCGCCAGCGCCGACAGGGCACGGCCGATCACTAGTCTGGTGAGCATGGCCTCGGAGAATAGTTCGCCAGCGAATGTTTCGTCAACGTCTGATTCGGTTGACAAACATCTATCGCGGTGGCGCGGCAAGGCGCCCTACGACGAGCGGGTGGAGGCGATCATCACGCGCATGCAGCTCCTGGTGAAGCACGTCCGCCTCGCCAAGGAGGCGGCACTGGCCGAGGTCGGGATCCAGGACTTCGAGTTCGAGACCCTGCACAGGCTCGCCTCCCGCGACACGCGGCAGGCCACGCCGTCGGAGCTGGCGAGCGAGCTGATGCTGTCACCGGCGGGGATGACAGGACGTATCGACACACTGGAGAAGGCGGGGCTTGTCCGCAGGATCCGCAGCGAGGAGGACCGGCGCAGGGTCGACGTGGCGCTCACCGGCAAGGGACACGACCTGTGGCAGGCGGCGATGGCCGTCAGGGCGACGGCGGAGGCGGAGATGGTGGCCGCGCTGGAACCCGGCGAGCAGGAGGCGCTCGACAGGCTCCTCAAGCGGATGCTGGTCAGCCTCGAAACCGCCCGCCGCCCGTCGTGATCGCCATCGACCCGTCGCCCTCCGTGACGCCGGCAGGCACCCTTCACCTCCCGTAGGAGCCCCCTCCCACGGGAGACTCCCCGCCCACCAGTAGGGGACTCATCTCCCGCAGGAGACTCCCCTCCCGTGGTGGACTTCCCTCCGGCAGGAGACTCCCCTCCCGCAGGAGACTCCCCTCCCGCAGGAGACGATCCTCGGCGGGGTGGGCGGCTCCGTCAGCGACCGTTCCTGCTCGCCACGATCGTCTGGATGGCGTGCTCGAGCGCATAGGCAGGATCAGCGCCGCCGCCCTTGACCTGCTCGTCGGCCGCGGCGACCGCCATCAGCGCGGCGGACAACCCCTCCGGCCCCCACCCGCGGAGCTGCCGCTTGGCGTTGTTGATCTGCCACGGGGCCATCCCGAGCTGCGCGGCCTGGACGTTGCGCCCCGCCCCGCCCACCTTGGCCAGCGACCTCAACGACCTGGCCAGCGCGCTCACCAGCAACACAGGCGCCACCCCTGTGCCGAGCGCCCATCGCACCTGCTCCAACGCGTCGGCCAGGCGACCCTCCACCGCCGAGTCGGCCACCGTGAACCCGCTCACCTCCGCCCTGCCCTTGTGATAGCGGGCGACGGCGTTCAGGTCGATGCTCTTGCCCTCGGTGTCGAACGCCAACTGGCTGCAGGCCGCCGCCAGCTCGCGCAGGTCGTTGCCCACCGCGTCGAGCAGCGCCTGAGCCGCCTCGCCGGTGATCGTGCGGCCCGCGCGCTTGATCTCGCCCTTGACGAAGTCGAGGCGCTCGGCGGGCTTGGTGAGCTTGCTGACGGTGACGACGTCGGCCCTGGTCTTCTTGATCCCGTCGATCAGCGCCTTGCCCTTGACGCCGCCCGGATGCACCAGCACGAGAACCGTGTCGTCAGCGGGGTTCTTGGCGTAGCCGACGACCTCGGCGATCGTCTCCTTGGACAGGTCCTGGGCCGACCTGATCACCACCACCGACCTGTCGCCGAACAGCGAGGGCGAGGTCAGACGGGTCAGCTCGCCCGGCTCGACCTTGCCGCCGACCAGGTCGTGCACCTCCGCGCCGGCGTCCTGCGCCTTCGCCGCGGCGACCACGACACCGACGGCCCGCTCGGCGAGCAACTCCTCGTCCCCGACGACCAACGTCACCATGCGGTCAATTCTCCTGTACGGCAAGCACCCGATAGGCCACCGCGGTCACCGCTGACCGCCCGTCCATCACGCTACTGCGGGCCCACGAACCCGGCCGCCGTTACGAGAATCCCCCACCCGCCCGGCCGCCGTTACGAGAATCCCCGCACCCACCTTCCCACCACCGCCGAGCACCTCAGCCCCGCCGCCCGTCAGACAACCACCCACCACGGAACCACCCGACTTCCCACACCGCCGACCACCTCAACCCCGCCGCTCGCCAGACAACCACCCACCACGCGACCACCGAGCTCACCCACCGCGCCCAACGCCACATCAACGCCACCCCGCCCTCACCCAACCGAGGACACGCCGCGAAGACCATCGCGCCTGCACACTCACGAGCACACCAGCCCAACCCCGGCGACAAGCACCAGGCCACCCGTCCCACACGAACACCGCCACCCCGTTGTCGCGAAGAACCGCCGCGACACCGCCTGCCGGAAGCCGCGTTTCACGGCCGCCCCCAAGCCGACCGTCAGCGCTCCACCCGCCGCGTCCCGCCCGAGCGCCGGTACTCGCCCGGCGTCTGCCCGCACCACTGGCGGAAGGCCAGGTGAAACCCCACCCCCGACCGGTACCCGACCCGCTCGGCGATCCGGCTGTGCGGCAGGGCCGACTCCTTCAGCAAGCGCGCCGCCTCCTGCATCCTGCGCGCCGTCAGGTGCCGCATCGGCGTCTCCCCCACGAGCTCGCGGAAGCCGGCCGCGAACGCCGACCGCGACAGCCCCGCCTCCCCCGCCAGCGACTCCAGCGTCCACTGCTCGGCGAACCTCGTGTGCACCGCGAGCAAGGCCCTGCTGATCCCCTGATGCCGCAGGGCGTGCAGCACGGGGGTGTCCAGATCGCTCAACGCCACCCGCAACGCCAGCACGAACGCGAGCTCGAACGCCCGCAGCGCCACCAGCGCGGCGCCCGGTTCTCCGGTCGCCCACTCCCGCGCCAGCATGTCGAGCGTGCCGGACAGCAACGGCTGGCGTTCGAGCAGTTCCCTGTCCAGCACGAGCACCTGTGGCAACGCCTGGTAGAGCGGGGCGGCCGCCGCGCCGTCGTAGTGCAGTCCGCCGCACAGCATCGTGGTGATCGCGCCAGGGCCGTCGATCTCCACCGTTCGCACCGCGCCAGGCTCGCGCCGGGGCAGCATCGAGGCCAGCGGCACCGTCGGCCCGCCCGGGCGATCGGCCAGGCGATGGGCGGCCCCGTGCGGGAAGACGACCAGGTCGCCGGCGCGCAGCCGTATCGGCTCGGGGACCTCGGGCAGTTCGACCGTGCACTCGCCCTCCTGCACGTAGTGGAGTAGCGCGCAGTTCTCCCGCTCGCCCGCCACTCCCCACGGGGCGTGCGCTGACCACCGGCTGTGAAAGACGCCGTGCAGCCGGAGCGGCGCCAGCAGCTCGCTCAGGAGATCCTCATCCACGGACGATCCTTAAATCCTTTGAGACTTGTCTTTATGGATCGTAATCGGTGAGGTCGGCAGTCTGGTCGTCATGAACATTCTTGTGATCGGAGCCACCGGCGCCCAGGGCGGCAGCACGGCTCGACGCCTGGTCGGCCTCGGACACGCGGTGAGCGGCTTCACCAGGACCGGCATGGGGCTCCCCGAGGGCGTGAAGCCCGCGATCGGCGACCTCGCGGACGCCTCCGCCGTGCGGGCGGCGTTCGACGGGGTGACGCACGCCAGCGTGTTGCTTCCCATGGTCTACGAGGCTCCCGTCGTGGAGTCGTACGTGCGCAACATCGTCGCGGCGGCCACCGAGGCGGGTGTGCGGCGCCTGGTCTTCAACACCGGCAACCGCGTCCCGTCAGGGCCGACGCCGGTGAGCGCCTTCGAGACGCGTCGGGCCGCGGAATCGGTGTTCGCGCACTCGGGAGTGCCGACCGTGGTGCTGCGGCCGCCCGTGTACCTGGACAACCTGTGCGCGCCCTGGGTGGCGGGACCGCTCGTCCACGCGGGAGTGCTGGCATATCCCTTGCCCGCGGACGTGCCGGTCTCCTGGCTCAGCCACGGCGACCTCGCCACCGCCACCGTCGCCGCCCTCACCAGCCCCGATCTCCTCAGCACCACGCGGTTGCTCGCCCTCGACCTCGGCGGCCCGGACGCGGTGACGGGAGCCGAGCTCGCCGCCGCCTTCGCCGCCGTCCTCGGCCGGCCTGTCCGGTATGCCGCGCAGGACCTCGGCGAGTTCGAGGCGGGCCTCGCCCATGCCTTCGGCCCGTCCACCGCCGAGGCCATCGCGGGGGCGTACCGCTGGGTCGCGGAGAAGGACCACACCCTGTACGGCCAGAACTCCGCGGGTCTCGAGGACACTCTCGGCGTCCGCCTCACCCGGCTGCACGACTGGATCGCCTCCCGCCCCTGGAAGGAGATCGCCCGATGACCACCGACCCCCACCCCGCGCCACCGAAGTACCCTGATCGTCTCCCGCCCGCGGAAGGAGAACTCCCGACCACGCACCGAGCGCCGCCGGAATGGCCAGGTCGCCTCCCATCGCCCGAAGGCCACCATCCGACGCCCACCACCCATCCAGCACAGTTGGAGAAACCAGCTCATCCCCCAACCCCCGAAGGCCACCACCCGACGCCCACCACGCATCCGACGTCCCGGGAGGAGGGCGTCTCCGCAGTAGGGGAGGTCGAGTGCCGTGCCGAGGTCGTTCGGCACCACAGGGTCATCGAAGCCTGGCTCACCGGGCGCGCCCCGCGAACCGAACTCGACGTGTTCGCCGCTGCTCACACCCCCGACTTCGCTTACACCACCCCGGACGGCCAGACGCTGCCGCTGCCCCACCTGCTGGCCATGATCGAACCCGCCCACGGCGCGGCGCCCTCCCTCTCGATCGAGATCCACGATGTGCGGGTCGTGGCCGGCGCCGACACCGTGGTCGTCGCCACGTACGACGAGCACCACCACGGCCGCGATCCACGCGACCGCCGTGCCACGGTCGTCTTCGTCCGCGACGCCACCGCTCCCCATGGCCTGCGATGGCGTCACCTGCACGAGACCTGGATCTAGCGCGATCCGGCGATCACCCATCGGGCCGCCCCCTGGACACCACCGCGAGGCGGCCCGCCTGGTCGATGACGGCGAGCGCCCCCGACTGGTCGGTCCGGTACACGCGCATGCCGAGCCGATGCAGCAACCCCACCGTTCGCGGCGCCGGATGCCCGTATCCGTTGTCGGAGCCCACGCTGATCAACGCCGCTCTCGCGCCGATCGCGGCGAGGAAGCGCGGGTCCTGCCGTACGGACCCGTGGTGGGGGACCTTGAGCAGGTCAGCGCGCGGCAGACCGGCCCGCAGTAACTCCGTCTGCGCCTCCGTCTCGACGTCGCCGCCGAGCAGGATGGAGCCTGCTGCCCACCGCACGAGGACGACCACGCTCTCGTTGTTGATCACACTGCCCTCTCCGGGGCCGCTGGGCAGCTTGCCCGGTGATGGGCCGAGCACGTTCAGCTCCGACGGCCCGAAACGCCACCGGGCGCCCGGTGTGGCCACCCATTCGGGGACGCGGCGTCTGATCAGGTCGTTCGAGATGCGCGCGGACTCGCTCGCGGGGGCACGACCCGGGCTGACAATGACGGCGCCTACCCGTCGCCCCGACCTGAAGACGCCGTCGAGACCGCCCACGTGGTCGCGGTGTGGGTGGGTGAGGATGACCAGCGGCACCTCTCTGATGTCCAGATCGCGGAGACAGCGGTCCACCAGACCGGGATCCGGCCCGGTGTCGACGACGACGGCCCTCCCCTGCCCCGCGGCGACCGCGAGCGCGTCGCCCTGGCCGACGTCGCACGCCACGAACAGCCACCGGGTTGGCGGCCATGGGGCGATCACCGGGCCCACGACGAGTACGGTCGCCATGCCTGCCGTACCCGTGATCAGGACGATGGTTCGCGTGCCCGCGCGCCGCAGGAGGGGTACCGCCACCGCGGCGGCCCCGGCCAGCAGGAGCACTCCGGGCAGGCCGCCCGGCCACGGGAGCCCCGCGAAGGGAACGCGGGCCGCGTGCTCAGCCACCGTGATGATCCAGCCGACCGCGTAGCCGGCGGGAACGACGAGCAGTCGCGCCAGGTCCAGCGACACGGGTGCCACCAGCGCCGCCATGAACCCGATGACGGTCGCGGGCGCGACCGCGGGACCCGCCAGCAGGTTGGCGGGCACCGCGACCAGTTGCAGCTGTCCCGCCATGAGCACCAGCACGGGCGTGACCGCCGCCTGCGCCGCGGCGGGCACGGCCACGGCCTCGGCCGCCCAGCGCGGCATCCTGGCCGACAGCCTGTCGCGCCACCGGGGCGCGAGCAGCAGGATGCCGCCAGTGGCACAGACCGACAGCGCGAAGCCGTACTCGCGGGCCAGGCCAGGATCGAACATGATCAACAGCAGTACGGTCGCCGACAGCGCCGCGACACCGTCCCTGGCGCGGCCCGTGCCGAGCGCGATCGCTCCGACCAGCCCCATGAGCAGCGCCCGCAGCACGCTCGGCGAAGGCCGCGCCACGACGGCGAAGGCGAGCATGGCGGCCGCCGCGAGCATCGCCCGTACAGCGAGCGGCAGCCCGGCCAACCGCGACAGCGCCACCACCGCCCCCGACATGATCGCGAGATTGGCTCCGCTGACGGCGGTCAGATGGCTGAGGCCCGCGTCCTTGAAGTCGGCGCTGACGTTCGGATCCATGCGCGACACGTCGCCCACCACGAGTCCCGGCAGCAGACCCCGCTGGTCGGGCGGCAGGACGTCCGCCGCGCGGCGCAACCCCGCCCTCAGCTCACCCGCGACTCCCTGCAGGCCTGAAGGCTCGGACAGGACCACTGGCGAACCACGAACGAGCAGCACAGCGGTGACGAGTTCGCCCGGCTCGGCGGAGCTCAGCCTGCCGGTGACGCGCAGACGCTGGCTGGGCAGGAGCGACCGCCACGCGCCACCTGACCCGAACACCACGACAGGAGCGTGTACGGCAAGCCGCCCGTCCGGGGTGTCGACGGACTCGAGCGTGGCGTCGACGACCACGCTCTCGCCGTGGAAGGCGGCCTTCGCCTGTCGCACCCGGGGGTCGCCGGTGAGCACGATGTCGCCGTGCACGACGGCCTCCCTGGCTGCCCGTTCGGCGACCGGGCCGGTGGTGACGGCGTGCACCCGGAACGCCACCCCTGCCGAGGTCGCGGCGACACAACCGAGCACGGCGACGGCCACGTTGACCCGGACACCGGAGCGCCGGCGCCCCGTATCGCGGTCGGGCTTCCGGAGATGACGAGCCGATGAGACGCCCTGCCCGGCTCCGCTGTTCCTGAGTCGGCTCCATCTCCAGAGGCGAGAACCCAGGCTCCAGACGTGAAAGCCGCGGCCCCAGAGGTGAGAGCCCAGGCCCCAGAGGTGAGAGCCCAGGCCCATGAGGTGACGGCCCGAGCTCCGGAGGTGACGGCCCGGGGCGACGAGGGCGTCGTGGAGATCGGATGGGCGCGGAGCGGGCGATTCGATGGACAGGCCGGGGGGCGGAATCAGGGACGCGGCCGTAGGCGGGGGTGGGGGTGGCCTACGACGGCACGCGACCGTGATCGGGATCGTGACCACGCCCGCGGCGGCCACCACCGCGCAGGTGGCACCCACCGGCGCGGGACAGCCCAACAGGACCAACGCCGTCGCCCATGAGGCGAGCGCCGGTAGCACGAGAACCAGCGAGTAGGCCGCCGGAGACTCGCCGTCCCCGCGCCGAGTTGCATGACCATCCGGAGACTTCCCGTCCCCGCGCCGAGCGGCATGACCGTCTGGGGCTCTCGACGCCGACGCGCCTGGGTGGCCGCACTTCGACGGCGGCATTCGTTGCCCCGCCCCCTCGCTCACCCGAACACACCCTTCCGTTGTCACTCGAACGTGCTCCTGTGCTGACCGGACACGTGCCCGCCCCGCCCCCGACACGCCACCAGAGGCAGCCACCAGGTACCGACCCAGCCGCACACCGTGCCGACCCAGCCGACCCAGCCGACCCAGCCGCACACCGTGCCGACCCAGCCGACCCAGCCGCACACCGTGCCGGCCTGGCCGTGCGCCGTGCCGACCCAGCCGACCTGGCCGTGCGCCGTGCCCGCCCTGACGCGGACACACCCACCCCTCACGTCCCCGTGCGGACATGACAGGGCCGAGCGAACGCGGTCCACGGCTGTTGCCGCGGCGTATCCCCACTCCTCAGGGCAGCCTGCGGGGCCGGGCCAGGACGCACACGTGCCGATCCGAATCACGTCAGACGCGGACCTTGTCCTTCAACTCCGCGTACTTTCGATCACCGATCCCGGTCACCTCCCGCAGCTGGTCGACGCTGCTGAATCCGCCGTGGGTCGTTCGGAACTCGGCGATCCGGGCCGCGAGCACTTCGCCGACCCCTGGTAACTGCTCCAGCTGGTCGGGGGTGGCGGTGTTGAGGTCGAGGACGTCGGGGACGGGCGCGGCGGCGATCGTCCCTTCCCCGCTCGGCGCGCCTGGGGCGCCGACGACGATCTGCTCGCCGTCGACCACACGTCTGGCGAGGTTGACCGATCCGGTGGGGGTGCCGGTGCGAACGCCGCCCGCCGCCTGGACCGCGTCGGTCACCCGGGAGCCGCCGGGGAGGGTGTAGACGCCCGGCTTCCGTACCTTTCCTGCGACGTGGACCATCACCGATGGCGTGGTCGTGGGGGTGACGACGTCCGACGGGGGCGCGGCCGAGCCGTGGATCGGGGATGGGGCGGCGACGGGTTCGGGGGTGGGGCTGGAGCGCCAGGCGTAGATCCCGCCGACGACGGCGGCGACAAGACCGAGGGCGAGAAGGACGCGCAGTCCTGGACGTCCGGGGTCGAGGGCGGGCGCCTGGTTGGTGACGGCAGCGCGGAAGGCGGCGAAGGAGGAGGGGACAGGAGGCGAGATGCCGCCAGGGGCGTCGTCGCCCGCTCGACCGTGGCCGGGCTCAAGGCTGTCGCGGCCCGTCCGGCCGATGGTGGAGGACGAGGGCGCGAAGGCGTCGTCAACGTCCCAGTCGGGTGTGCCGAGGTCGGCGGCCGTGGGCCGACGCGAGGACGATGCCCCTGCGCCCGACGACCAAGAGGAGACGAGCGGGTCCACGGGGTCGTCACCTGAGGTCAGGCGACCCACAGACGGAAGGCCGCCCGGCGCCAGGCGGGAGGCGACGGGACCCACAGGGTCGTCGGCTGAGACTCGCGGCGAGAGGGGCGGGCCGCTCAGCGTTCCGCGAGAGGAAGACAGGACGTCGCTCGGCGCTCCGCGAGAGGAAGACAGGACGTCGCTCGATGCTCGGTGGGAAAGGGGTGGGTCGAGGGGGGAACGAGGCGATGTGGGAGGCCGATCGCCGCCCCGCAGGGCTGAGCGTGCCAGTGGCAGCCCTGACGCGCCGCCCTCGGCTCGCCAGAGCCTCTGCAGACGTCTCGCGGCCACGGCTCGCTCGACGTTCTCCTCTGAGTTCCGCACAGACGGAAAGGTAGGCCGACCGCCCCGTGGGCCGAGGCGCAGAACGGCGTTCTGTGGACAACCGAACCGGCCCGGAAGCGCCTGGGGACGGTCAGGAGCTGGGCGACACCGTGATGCCCAGCGCTCCTGGGCCCACGTGGACGCCGATCACCGCGCCGACCTCGACCACGCTCAGCCGTACCAGCTTCCGCAGCCGCTTGGACAGCCGCTCGGCCGACGCTTCGGCCCGCCCCTGGGCCGACAGGTGCTGGACCGCCACGTCGACCGGTTCCTCCCCCGCCGTGGCCACCGCCAGGTCCTCCAGCCGCGCGATGGCCCGCGCGGCCGTGCGGACCTTCTCCAGCGGCACGATGCGCCCGCCTTCCAGGTGCAGGATCGGCTTGATCGCCAGCGCCGATCCGACCAGCGTCGCCGCCGCTCCGATGCGTCCTCCACGCCGCAGGTACTCCAGCGTGTCGACGTAGAAGTACGTCTCGGTGTGGGCGGCAGACGTCGCGGCGATCGTCGCGACGTCCTCCAGCGTCCGCCCGGCTTCGGCGGCCCTGGCGGCGGCGAGCACGGGGAAGCCGAGCCCCATGGCGATCGATCTGCTGTCCACGACCTCGACGGGGCCCGGAGCCTCGGCGGCGGCGAGCCTGGCGGCCTCGGCCGTACCGGACAGGTCGCCTGACAGGTGCACGGAGACCACGCCGGTGGCCCCGGAGGAGAAGGCGGCGGCGTAGGCGGCGGCGAAGCGGTGGGGGGCGGGGCGGGAGGTGGTCACGGGGGTCCACTCGCCGATGCCTGCCTGCGTCCCCTCGTCGTACGGGCGGCCGCCCACGATCACCTGGAGCGGCACGACCGTCACCCCCGGGGGAACGGCAGGCAGGTAGGCCGTGGAATCGGTGACGATCACAACCGAAGGCGACATACCCAGAGATTAGCTATTGGACGGGCATTCCGCCCCGCCAGACCCTGCGCGGCTTGAGCCCGAAGGACCAGGCGAAGGCGCCCTCGTGGTCGGCGTCCCACTGCACGATGTCGGCCAGCCGGCCAGGCGCGAGGACGCCCCTGTCGGGCGCGCCGAGCACGGTGGCGCCGCCGAGGGTGGCCGCCCGCAGCGCGTCGCCGACGCTCATGCCGAAGGCCGCCACAGCCAGGCTGATGACCAGCGCCATCGAGGTGATGCCGCAGTGTCCGGGGTTGTGGTCGCTGCCGAGCGCGATGGTGACGCCCTGGGAGATCATCCGGCGGACGGGAGGGAGGCTGCCGCGCTGCATCGCGGTGGCGGGGCAGAGGACGGCGGGCACGCCGTAGCGGGACAGGACCGCGATGTCCTCGTCGGAGGTGTGGTGCAGCAGGTCGGCGGAGGCGCAGCCGAGCTCGGCGGCCAGCTGCACGGCGCCGCGGCGACTGTAGGCGCCGGCGTGGACGCGGGGCAGCAGGCCGACGTTGCGTCCCGAGGCCAGCACCCAGCGCGACTCCTCGGTGGTGAAGTGGCCCTCGTCGCAGTAGACGTCGACGCTGTCGGCGCCCGCCGCGGCGGCGTCGGCGCACCACGCGCCCACGGCCTCGACGTAGTCGCGCTGGCGGCCGAAGTACTCGGGTGGCACGACGTGCGCGGCGAGGAAGGTGACGTGCACGCGCGGCATCATCGGCTCCTTCTCCAGCTCGCGCAGGAGCCGCACGTCGGCGAGCTCGCCGTCGCGGGTGAGGTGGTAGCCGGTCTTGGCCTCGACCGTGGTGGTGCCGCTGAGCAGCCACGAACGCAGTCGCTCGCGCACGCCGTTGCAGAGGGTCCAGGGGTCGGTGCCGCGGGTCACGGTGACGGTGGAGCCGATGCCGCCGCCTGCCGCGTTGATCGCCGATGGGGAGGAGCCGCTGGAGCGCATGGCCATCTCGGCGTAGCGGTTGCCTGCGTAGACGGGGTGGGTGTGCGCGTCGATCAGGCCGGGGGTGACGAGCGCGCCGCTGAGGTTCTCGACCTGGTCGACGTCGACGATGTCGTCGACGACGCCGGGAACGCTCTGCGGGAGGTCTGCCGCACGGCCCACCCAGGCGATGCGGTCGTTGTGTACGAGAAGGGCCGCGTTGCTGATGACGTCGTTGCCTGTCCACATGCGGCCGATGTTGGTGAGCAGCCGAACGGTCATCGCACCACCCCGCACTTGGGCAGCGGAGAGCGAGCGGCGGCTACCGCGCCCACTGAGTCCGCTCCGGGTCCGGCCGACATCGGGGGTCTCCTGCTCTCATCCGCAGCGATCGTGCGGTGACCGGTCGCCGGGCTCATGATCCGGCGATTTCAGTTCAGTTACGTTATTTCACAGGTCGGCTCGCTGTACAGGGTTATTCGGAAGAAAGCATGCGTATCAAAACGACGTATGCGTCCCTTGGGGCAGCTCAGCCCCGTCAATCCCCATCGGCCCCCGCAGGCGACATCACTCGCAGCAGCCATCTCGATACCCGCGCCATCAGTGTCGTAAGACTTGACTTATGGTAGCAATCCAAGCGTTCAAGGACCACCGCCGTTTTTGTCCGAAAATGCGAAAATCGCGCGGGGAATCCCCGCGCGATTTTCTGCAGCTCACACCCGCTCGACGGGCTTCGCCACCTGCTCCAGTTCGTGGAAGAGGCTCGACAGGACGCGAGCGTGGAGGATGGTGCCGTCGCCCACGTGTTCGACGGAGAGCACCTCGCCCTCCCTGTGCGCACGGGAGATCAGGTCACCCCGCTCGTACGGCACGAGCATGGACACCTCGTGGTCGAGCCTGGGCAGCTCGCGCTCGATCATGGCCATCAGCTCGTCGATCCCCGCGCCGGTGCGGGCCGAGACGACGATGCTGTCGCGCTCGCTCCTGGTGAGCCGGTCGATCACCTCCTGGTCGGCGGCGTCGGCCTTGTTGATCACCACGATCTCGGGCACGTCGAGCGCGCCGTCGATCTCGGAGAACACCTGGCGGACCGCGCTGAGCTGCCCCTCGGGGTCGGGGTGCGAACCGTCGACCACGTGGAGGATCAGGTCGGCGTCGGCGACCTCCTCCAGCGTGGAGCGGAACGCCTCGATCAGCTGGGTCGGCAGCAGCCGTACGAACCCGACGGTGTCGGCGATCGTGAACAGCCGGCCCTCAGGCGTGCGCGCCCTGCGGACGGTCGGGTCAAGGGTGGCGAACAGCGCGTCCTCGACCAGCACGCCCGCGCCGGTGATGCGGTTGAGCAGCGAGGACTTGCCCGCGTTGGTGTAGCCGGCGATGGCGACGGCGGGCACCTCGCGGCCCGCGCGGTGCGCGCGCATGGTCTCACGCGCGGTCGACATGCCGCTGATCTGGCGGCGGAGCTTGGCCATGCGCTCGCGGATGCGGCGCCTGTCCAGCTCGATCTTCGTCTCACCGGGACCGCGGCCGCCGATGCCCACGCCGCCTGCGGCGCGACCACCGACCTGCCTGGACAGGTTGCCACCCCAACCACGCAGGCGCGGCAGGAGGTACTGCAACTGGGCCAGCTCGACCTGGGCCTTGCCTTCGCGGCTCTTGGCGTGCTGGGCGAAGATGTCGAGGATCAGCGCCGTGCGGTCGATGACCTTGACCTTCACCACTTCCTCGAGCTGGCGCAGCTGGCCAGGGCTCAGCTCGCCGTCGCAGATCACGGTGTCGGCGCCGGTCGACTCGACGATGTCGCGCAGCTCGAGCGCCTTGCCCGAGCCGATGTAGGTGGCAGGATCGGGGCTCTGCCGCCGCTGGATGAGGCCGTCGAGGACCTCCGAGCCCGCGGTCTCGGCCAGGAGCTTGAGCTCCAGGAGCGAGTTGTCGGCTTCGGCCGCCGTACCCGAGGTCCAGACGCCCACGAGGACGACCCGCTCCAGCCGTAGCTGGCGGTACTCGACCTCGGTGACGTCCTGAAGCTCAGTGGACAGGCCCGCCACACGGCGGAGCGCATGGCGCTCTTCCAGATCCAGCTCGCCGAGCTCGACGTCGTCGAAGGCGGAGTTGGCGGCGGAGTCACGCGTGTAGCGAGTACGGGAGTCGTTGTGCATTCGTGTCATCTCTAATAGGGAACGTTCGGACGTCCCAGAATCATCCCCGACATGCGGCCCGTCAGTCACCTGGTTAAAGAGGAAGGACCCGCACGTCGCCCGACCCCGTGCGAACGGTGACCTTGCGCGACGAGCCCGCGTCGTCGGTCACTTTCACCTCGGCGTCGCCCGAGCCGGTTTCGGTGGTGACGTCGTACGCGTCCTTCGGCAGATAGAGCGTGGCGTCGCCCGATCCCGCCTTCATCTCGACGCTGTCGGGCGCGGCGGCGAACCTCAGCTCGAGCCGGCCGGAGCCGGTCTCGGCGAGGACGCGCTTGCCCACGAGGCCGTTGGCGTCGATGTCGCCCGAGCCCGTCGTCGCCTCGGTCTCCCCTGACAGCGAGCGCAGCGAGACGTCACCGGAACCGGCGTCGGTCTTGACCCGCAGGCCCTTGGGAATCTCGATCGTGTAGTCGACCCAGCAGCTGTCGTTCTGCATGCACCTGTAGGAGAGCTCGAGGGTGTCCCCAGCCACCTCGTGCGAGGTCTCGGGCTCGTGGTCGCGCCAGTGCCGCTGCTCGGTGACCTTGATGCCGGTCCTGTCGGTCTCGTTGACCACGATGTCACCGGACCCGCTGTCGACGGCCAGACCGGCGACCTTCTCCGACACCACGTAGGTCTCGGTCTTCTCGCCCTCCGCCGTGCCCGTCCCGACAAAGCCGCAGCCCGTCAGCGCCGTGGCCGAAGCCACCAGCGCGCCCAGGGCGATCACGCCTTTCGCCTTCATCTCTCCATGGTCTCCCCGCGAAGGAAAAGACAGCATCGGGGATGACCCTTGCCTTGTCCCGAACCGACCCGGTGAAGTAGCGTCACTTCCATAATCCAGAACTATTTTTCCACTATGCGGAAAGAGGCTGTCATGGAGATCACAGGCCCGATGCTCGACCGGTTCGAGGAGATCCTCACGCCGGAGGCCCTGGCCTTCGTGGCGGAGCTCCACCGGAAGTTCGACGCCAGGCGCCTGGAACTCCTGGACGCGAGGCAGGCCAGGCAGGCCGAACTGTCCGCCGGCGGCACGCTCGACTTCCTCGCCGAGACCAAGGAGGTCAGGGAGGGCGAGTGGCAGGTCGCGCCGCCCGCGCCGGGCCTCGAGGACCGCCGCGTCGAGATCACCGGGCCGGTCGACAGGAAGATGACCATCAACGCCCTCAACTCAGGCGCCAAGGTGTGGCTCGCCGACTTCGAGGACGCCAACTCCCCGCTGTGGGAGAACTGCGTGAGCGGCCAGCTCAACCTGCGCGCCGCGCTCGACCGCGAGATCGACTTCGAGACCGGCGGCAAGAGCTACACGCTCAAGCCCGACGCCGAGCTGGCCACCATCGTCGTGCGGCCGCGCGGATGGCACCTCAACGAGAAGCACGCCCTGGTCGACGGACAGGAGGTCTCGGCCTCGCTGTTCGACTTCGGCCTGTACCTCTTCCACTGCGCCTCCCGGCAGCTCGCGAAGGGCAAGGGGCCGTACTTCTACCTGCCGAAGATGGAGTCGCACCTGGAGGCCCGCCTCTGGAACGACGTCTTCGTCCACGCCCAGCGCGCTCTCGGCCTGGACAACGGCACGATCAGGGCGACCGTGCTGATCGAGACCTACCCCGCGGCGTTCGAGATGGAGGAGATCCTCTACGAGCTGCGCGACCACTCCGCCGGCCTCAATGCCGGCCGCTGGGACTACCTGTTCAGCGTGATCAAGAAGTTCCGCACCAGGGGGCGCGAGTTCCTGCTGCCCGAGCGCAACGCCGTGACGATGACCGCGCCGTTCATGCGCGCCTACACCGAACTGCTCGTGCGCAGCTGCCACAAGCGCGGCGCCCACGCCATCGGCGGCATGGCCGCCTTCATCCCCAGCCGCAGGGACCCCGAGGTCAACGCCGTCGCCCTCGACAAGGTCAGGGCGGACAAGACCCGCGAGTCCGGTGACGGCTTCGACGGTTCGTGGGTGGCCCACCCCGACCTGGTGCCGATCTGCCGCGAGGTCTTCGGCTCCGTGCTCGGCGAGCGCCCCAACCAGCTCGACAGGCTCCGCGAGGACGTCGAGGTGTCCGCCGCCGACCTGCTCGCCGTCTCCGCCACCCCTGGTGACATCACGGAGAACGGCCTGCGCAACAACGTGGACGTCGCCCTGCGCTACCTGGCCGCCTGGATGGGCGGGCTCGGCGCGGTCGCGATCCACAACCTCATGGAGGACGCGGCCACCGCCGAGATCTCCCGCTCCCAGATCTGGCAGTGGATCCACAACGGCATCACGCTCGCCGACACCGGCGCGCCGGTGACCAGGGAGCTCGTCGAGCAGATCATCGCGGAGGAGCTCGCCAAGATCGCCGCGGAGCCCGGTTACGACGAGCGGCTGTACGGCCAGGCCGAGGCGCTGTTCAAGGAGGTCGCGCTGAACGACGACTTCGCCGAGTTCCTCACCCTCCCCGCCTATGCCCGCATGCCGTAGCTTTCTGACCCGGGACCGGTGGGAGCGACCGGTTCCGGGGAGGTAGGTGCCCATGATCTCGACCGAGCTCACCGAGGGCCTTCGGGCGTTCCTGCCGGAGGACTCGGTGATCACCGACCCGGTACGGCTGCGCACCTACGAGTGCGACGGCCTCACCTATCACCGCGCCATGCCGGGTGTCGCCGTCCTGCCGGAGACCGCTGAGCAGATCGCGGCGGTGGTCAGGCTGTGCAACGAGCACGGCGTGCCGTTCGTGGCGCGCGGCTCGGGCACCGGCCTGTCGGGCGGCGCGCTCCCCCGCACCGACGGCGTGCTGATCGTCACCTCGAAGATGCGGGCGATCGTGGAGATCGACCTGCCCAACCGCAGGGCGGTCGTCGAGCCGGGCGTCACGAACCTGGCGATCACCGAGGCGGTCCGCGACCAGGGCTACTACTACGCGCCCGACCCCTCCAGCCAGCAGATCTGCTCGATCGGCGGCAACGTGGCGGAGAACTCGGGCGGCGCGCACTGCCTGAAGTACGGGTTCACGGTCAACCACGTCGAGGCCTGCGAGATCGTCACGCCCGACGGCGACATCGTGGTGCTGGACCGGCACGATCCCGGCTACGACCTGCTCGGCGCCTTCATCGGCTCCGAGGGCACGCTGGGGATCACGACCAAGGTGACCGTACGGCTCAGCCGCGCGCCCGAGATGGTGATCACGGTACTGGCGGCCTTCGACGGCATCGAGCGGGGCGGTGAGGCCGTGTCCGCGATCATCGCGGCGGGCATCGTCCCCGCGGCGATCGAGATGATGGACGCGCTGGCCATCGCCGCCGCTGAGGCGGCCGTGGCCTGCCGCTACCCGGAGAACGCGGGCGCGGTGCTGATCGTCGAGCTGGACGGGCCGAGCGCGGAGGTCGAGACGCAGTTCGAGCAGCTCAAGGAGATCTGCTCGGGCGCCTTCGAGCTGCGGGTGGCCGCGGGGCCCGCCGAACGGGCGGCGATCTGGAAGGGGCGCAAGTCGGCCTTCGCCGCCGTCGGCCGGATCAGCCCCGCCTACATCGTGCAGGACGGCGTGGTGCCGCGCACGGCGCTGCCCGAGGTGCTGGCGGGCATCGACAGGCTCTCCCACGAGCACGACATCAAGGTCGCCAACGTCTTCCACGCCGGCGACGGCAACCTGCACCCCCTGGTGCTGTTCGACGACGCCGAGCCCGGAGCGGGAGAGCGCGCCGAGATCGTCTCCGGCCGCATCCTCGACCTGTGCATCGAGCACGGCGGCTCGATCACCGGCGAGCACGGCGTCGGCGTCGACAAGGCCCGCTACATGCCGAGGATGTTCTCCGCGGAGGACCTCGACACCATGCAGCTCGTCAGGTGCGCGTTCGATCCGCGCGGGCTGTCGAACCCGGGCAAGGTGTTCCCCACACCGCGCCTGTGCGGGGAGGTGCCGGGCGTGCGCAAGGGCGTGCACCCGCTGGTCGAGTCGGGAAAGGCGGAGCAGTTTTGATGCCGAGCGGGGTCACGGTCAGGCAGGCGGGTCCGGACGACGAGGTCGCGGGCGTGCGTCCGCGCTGGGTCGCGCTCCCGGAGAGCGTCGAGGAGATCGCCGCCGTCCTGAAGGCCTCCGCCGAGCGGGACCTGGCGGTCGTCCCCGCCGGCGGCGGCTCCAAGCTGCACTGGGGCCCGCCGCCCGAGCGCTGTGACGTGCTGCTGGACACCTGCTGTCTCAACCAGGTCGTCGAACACGCCTCGGGTGACCTGGTGGTGAAGGTTCAGGCGGGCGTCACCATGGACGCCCTCGCAGGCACCCTCGCCGCCCAGGGCCAGGAGCTGGCGCTCGACGTTCCCGTGGAGGGCGCGACCGTCGGCGGCACCCTCGCCACCGCGACGGCGGGCCCGCGTTCCTTCCGGTACGGCACGGCCCGCGACCTGCTCATCGGCATCACCGTCGTCCTCGCCGACGGAACCGTCGCCCGCTCGGGCGGCAAGGTGGTCAAGAACGTGGCGGGCTACGACCTCGGCAAGCTCTTCACCGGCTCGTACGGGACACTCGGCGTGATCGCCGACGCGACGTTCCGCCTCCACCCCCGTGCCGCCGACCGCCGCTGGGTGACCTCGTCCGTACCGCAGGCCACCGCCTTGGGCTCCGTCGTCACGACCCTGGCCGCCTCCCAGGACGAGCCCACGGCCATCGAGGTCGACCGGACGGCCGGCGAAGGGCGGGTCGAGCTGGCCGTCCTGGTGGAGGGCACGGCCGCCCGGTCGCGCGCCGAGTCCGTCGCCGCCCTCGTCGGAGGTCAGGCCGCGATCGAGGGGCGGCCCCCGTCGTGGTGGGGCGTGCTGCCCGACGACGAGGTGCTGCTCGAGGTGCGCTTCCCGCCCTCGCGGGCCGACCAGGTCCTGCAGGAGACGCTCGGCCTCGGCGCGGCGGTGCGCGGCTCGCCCGCCTCAGGGGTCGTGTGGCTCGGCGGCGACGAGCACCTCATGGAGGCCGTGGTGCCCCTGCGCAAGCGGCTCGGCGAGTACGGCGGGCGGGTCACCGTGGTGGTCGGCGAGCCGTACCAGGGCCTGGACAGGTGGGGAGAGATCAGCGCGCTGCCGCTGATGCGGCGTGTGAAGGAACGTTTCGATCCCGGGCGCAGGATGTCTCCCGGCAGGTTCGTGGGAGGGATCTGACCCCGATGGAACCCGAGCTGATCAAGGACTGCGTGCACTGCGGGTTCTGCCTGCCGACGTGCCCGACGTACGTGTTGTGGGGCGAGGAGATGGACTCCCCTCGCGGCCGCATCCACCTGATGGGCCAGCACGTCGAGGGCACGCCGATCACGCCCGCGATGGCGGGCCACTTCGACGCGTGCCTGGGCTGCATGGCGTGCGTGACCGCGTGCCCCTCAGGCGTGCGGTACGACCTGCTGATCGAGCAGACGCGCGCCGAGGTCGAGCGCGAGCACGTGCGCGAGCCGCAGGAGCGGGCGGTGCGCGGGCTGGTGTTCGGACTGTTCCCCTACCCGCGCAGGCTGCGCGCCCTGCGTCCGACGCTCGGGGTGGCCAGGAGGCTGCAGCCGCTGCTCGAACGGGCGCACCCCAGCCTGGGTGCCATGGTCGCCCTCGCGCCCGCTCCGGGCAGGCGGCAGCGGCTGCCGCGCCGCGTCACGGCCGTGGGCCCGCTCAGGGCCGTGGTCGGGATGCTGACCGGGTGCGTGCAGGGCGAGTTCTTCCCCCAGGTCAACGCGGCCACCGCCCGGGTACTGGCGTTGGAGGGATGCGATGTGGTGATCCCCCCGCATCAGGGGTGCTGCGGGGCGTTGAGCGTGCACTCGGGGCGCTCGGACCAGGCGCGAAGGTTCGCGAGGCGGACGATCAGGACGTTCGAGCGAGCCGGGGTCGACACCATCGTGGTGAACGCCGCGGGCTGCGGCTCGTCGATGAAGGAGTACGCGGAGCTGCTGGGCGACTCACAGGAGTGGGCGGCCAGGGCACGCGCGATCAGGACCGTCGACCTGGCCGAGTGGCTGGCCGAGTTGGGGCCCGTGGCGAAACGGCATCCGCTGCCGGTGAGCGTGGCCTACCACGACGCCTGCCACCTGGCGCACGCCCAGGGGATCAGGGCACAGCCGAGGGAACTGCTGCGCGGCATCCCCGAGCTGTCGCTCAAGGAGATTCCCGAGTCGGACCTGTGCTGCGGGTCGGCGGGGACCTACAACATCTTCCAGCCGGCGGCGGCGCGCGACCTCGGGGACAGGAAGGCGGCGCGGGTCCGGTCGACGGGGGCGGAGCTGCTGGTGTCGGCCAACCCCGGGTGCACGATGCAGATCGCGGCGGCGATGCGGCGGCGGGGCGAGGAGATCAGGGTCGCGCACACGGCGGAGGTGCTGGACGCCTCCCTGCGCGGCGTCTCCCCGTCCGTCCTGGGTGCCACAGGGCGCGGTGGCCGCGATGGCTCCGGCCGGGGGACCAGAGGTCCTGACGGCGGTCGTCCCCGAGGGAGGCTCGCGTGAGCGTGCAGTCGGTCGACCGGGCGTTGGACGTCCTGGAGGCGCTGGCCGCGCACGGCGGCGAGGCGGGGCTGTCGGAGATCGCGGCTCGCACCGGCCTGCCGTACGGGACGATCCACCGCCTGCTGCAGACGCTGCTGGCCCGCGGCTACGTGCGGCAGGAATCCGACCGCAGGTACGCGCTCGGCGGGGCGCTCGTCAGGCTCGGCGGGGTCGCCGAACGGATGATGGGGGTGTGGGCGCAGCCGTACCTGACCAGGATGGTCGAGCTTTCGGGCGAGACCGCCAACCTGGCGGTGCTGGAGGGCGACTTCATCGTGTACGTCGCGCAGGTGCCCTCGCCGCGCAGGTTGCGGATGTTCGCCGAGGTCGGCAGGCGCGTGCTGCCGCACAGCACGGCCGTGGGCAAGGTGCTGCTGGCCGACAGGCCCGGCGCCGAGGCGATGGCGGTGTTCGAGCGGACCGGCATGCCCAGGCGCACCGCCAACACCATCACCGACGGCGAGGCCATGCGCGCCGAACTGGCCGCGGTCAGGGACCGGGGGTACGCCATGGACCTCGGCGAGGAGGAGCTCGGCGTGCACTGCCTCGCCGTGCCGGTGAACGACGGGGTCCGCGTGGTGGCGGCCATGTCGGTGTCGGGGCCTGCCGAGCGCATCGAGGCGCTCGACAGGGACGAGCTGGCCGAGGGCATGCGGAAGATCGCCCTCGACTTCGGCCGCGAACTGAGCTCCCCGAACGGCTGGTGAGGTCCTCGGCCGGCCCCCACCGGCCGGGGGTCGCGCGCGGCTCAGCGCCTCGGCGTGATGTTGATCGTGCCGTTCTGCGGGACGGGCACCACGTCGACCTTGCCGTCCTGGATCGCCTTCCACAGGATCGCGCCGTTCGGCCCGAGCACCCTGACCAGGTCCTGGATCGACTCCAGCTCCGTCTTCACCTTGGCGTTGATCTGCTGCTGGGCCAGGTTCTGCTGCTTGGCTGCCTGCTCGGCGGCCAGGGCGTTGATGAGGCTCTCCGGCGGCTGCGGCTTCTGGATGGTCAGCACCACGTCACCGCAGTCGCCCGTGCCCGCGTAGTTGGGCTGGCAGAAGTACTCGGCGCCGGCGGTCTCCTTGATGAACTGCCTGGCCAGCTGGCCGACCCGCTGCTCCCACTGCTGCTTGACCGTGGGGTCGTTGAACAGCTTCTTCCACTCGAACTCCTGCGAGGCGGCGTCCATCGCCCGGTCGAGCGGCTGCTTGAAGTAGAAGTTGAGCATCTTGGTCCAGCCGCGGGACGAGCCGTCCTCGAAGAACGCGCCGAACTTGCGGCCGATCTTCTCGTGGAACTGCTGGAGGACCTTGCAGTCGGTGTTGAGCGTGAAGGTCGCCGACCCTGACACCTTCATCTCGACGTTGTCCTTCGAGACGATGCTGATCCCGCCGGACTCGGCGTCGTCGGAGCCGGAGAAGTCGAAGGTCCGCTGGCCGAAGGGGTAGTGGTAGTCGGTGTCGCCAGGGCCGAGCCAGGTGGCGCCGCTGGACGGGTTGATGCACCGCTCGAACTTGATCGCCTCGATCGGTCCTCCCGCGTAGTGGAGCACGACCTCGTCGGGTTCGGTGCTGACGCGGGAGAAGCCGGTGGCGATGACGACCAGGGCGACGAGCACCGCGCCTGCCGCCGCGATTAAGAGTCCTCTTCTCACGCGGCGAGATACTACTGGGCGCTTTCCCGGGAAGGGCCGGCGCCGGAGAAAGGTCGGTGCTGGGAGGTAGCGTGCGAGGCATGTGTAGAAGCATCAAGACGCTGCGCCCGCCGTACACCGACGACGTCACCGAGGACGACGTGCGCGCCGCGGCCCTGCAGTACGTCAGGAAGATCTCCGGTTTCCGCGCCCCCGCCGCCCACAACGCCGCGGCCTTCGACGCCGCCGTCGAGGCCATCACCAAGGCCTCCGAGGAGCTCCTGGCCGGCCTGCAGATCCGCGGGGCCCATTGACAGCCGCACAGGGCGGGGGAATGTTCCTCGTATGCCCCCCATCAGCGGCCTGTACCGCGGCCAGGACGGTGAATCCCAGCTCGACCTGAGGGTCGACGTCGACGGAGCGAGACCGACAGGGCGGCTCAGCGGCGACCTGTTCACCACGACCGGCGCGACGACCACCTATCACGGTTCGTTCGTCGTGCACGCGACGACCAGGCAGGGCGACAGGATCGAGGGGCAGGGCGCCTTCACGTTCGCCGCACCCGACAGGCACGTGACCGTCACCGTCACCGAAGGTTCGGCCACCGCGACGGTCGCCGGAAGGACGTACAGGCTCGACCGGGCCTCGCCGTTCTTCAGGAGCGTCCTGCTGGAGCAGGACTCGGTCACGGGAGCGGTGCCGTTCGTGTCCTACGACACCGGTTCGCTGCCGTGCCCGTCGGGCGGGCGGATGCTGACGGTGGCGGAGGCGTACGCGGAGGCGGGCGTGGAGCTGCGCGTCGCCGAGCCCGGCGTGGTCCCCGTGGACGGCGCCGGCGATGACCTGGCGTGGGACGACTCCGAGCTGCACAACGCGATGACCAGGCAGTTCGCCTCGTTCGGCGACCAGGCGGCGTGGCGGGTGTGGCTGCTGGTCGCCAGCAGGCACGTGGGCGGCTTCCGCGGCATCATGTTCGACTACAACGACGGCTGCCAGCGCCAGGGCGCCGCCGTCTTCTACGACGCGATCAAGGGTGAATCGCCGCAGGCTCAGCGGGCCCAGCTGCGCACGTACGTGCACGAGCTCGGCCACGCCTTCAACCTCCTGCACTCCTGGCAGAAGAACCTGGCCCGCCCGCCGCAGCCGCTCGGCCTGCACGGCGGCTTCGGCGACCTGTCGTGGATGAACTACGTGCAGAACTACGTCCCCGGCGGCGAGCGCGCCTACTGGCAGTCCTTCCCGTTCCAGTTCACCGACGCCGAGCTCGTTCACCTGCGTCACGGCTTCTTCCGCGACGTGGTCATGGGCGCCAACGCCTTCGGCACGGGCGCGGCCGAGCTCGACCCGTTCGAGCAGCCGGTCGACGACCGGTCAGGGCTGCTGCTGGAGGTGCGGGCGAAGGACTCCTTCGGATACGGCGAGCCGGTCGTCGTCGAGCTCAAGCTGTCGTCCACGGGCGAGGCCCGCACGACGCACGGCCACCTGCATCCCGACACCGAGTTCACGCAGATCTCCATCACCCAGCCGTCGGGCAGGACCGTGCTGTACCGCCCGATGATGCGGCACTGCGTGGACGAGTCGCCCGAGATCAGGCTGGACGCCGGCAATCCGGCGATGTACCGCAGCGCCTACATCGGTCACGGCCGCGACGGGCACTACTTCCAGCAGCCCGGCGACTATCTGGTGCGCGGGCAGTACATCGCGGCCGACGGCTCCCGCATCGTCTCCGCCTCCTGCCCGGTGCGGGTGCGCCATCCGATCACCACCGACGACCACAAGGTGGGCGAGCTGATGCTGGGTGAGGAGCAGGGCAAGCTGTTCTCGCTGCTGGGCTCCGACTCCCCGACGCTGCGTTCGGGCAACGAGGCGCTGGAGGAGGTCATCGGCAGGTTCGGCGACCACCCGCTGGCCGTCTACGCGCGGATGGTGAAGGGCCTGAACGCCGAGCGTGAGTTCAAGGACCTCGGCGCGGACAAGAAGCTGCACGTGCGCCCGCCCGACACGAGGGAGAGCATCGAGCTGCTCGGCGAGGTGGCGAGAGAGGCGTCGATCGACAACATCACGCTCAACATGGTGACGCGCCGCCTGGCGCGGGCCGTGGCGAGGAGGGGCGATCTGGACCGCGCGCTCGGCCTCATGGACGACATGGTGTCCACGTTCGCGGCGAAAGGGATCAATCCCATCGTGCTGGGCCAGATCAGGCGGCAGGCGACGCTGACCAAGCAGGCGCTCAGCGCCGAGATGTCATGACGGGCCGGTCCTGCCCGTCGCAGCTGATCTCGATCTTGACGTCGCGCTCGCCCGACTCGAACTCGACCTCGACCCTGTCACGCGATTCGGTCTCGACGTCGTCGGTGGTGTAGCCCTGGGCGGGGCTCCACGAGCGCAGCCGCACCAGGCCCGCGTCACAGGCGGCGACCACGGTCCCGCCCGCGGTCCTGAACACCTCGGCCCGGCCCGCGGCCCGCGGCCCCGGGGTGGAGGGCCGGTCGCCGGAGGGGGCGGCGCTCGAAGGCGCGGGCCGACTCGGCGAGGCCGCCGGCTGGGGCGCCGCGGCCAGCGCGGCGCGGACCTCGGCGTCCGACATCGGACGGCCGACGGTCCCGGTCAGCGACCCGCCGAGCAGCCCGAGCACCGCGATGCCGGAGCCCGTGGCGACCAGCGCGACGACCACCCAGGCCAGGAAGAGGCGTTTCACCCTTCCACCATCCCCCATCTCGCGATAACGCGAGGTTAACGCGGCGATAAGCCGGTTAACGCGGCCCCCGCGACCGTCTACGGTTTCCTCATATGGCCGACATCCTGCTCATCGAGGACGACGCGACCATCCGGGCGGCCCTCAGCCGTGGCCTGCGGGAGCTCGGCCACGCCGTCTCCTCCTCCCCCACCGCGCTCGACGGGCTGCGGCTGGCCGTACAGGACCGTCCCGACCTGGTGGTCCTCGATCTGGGCCTGCCCGACCTCGACGGCGTCGACCTGCTGCGCATGCTGCGGGCGGTCAGCAAGGTGCCGGTGATCGTGGCCACGGCCCGCGACGGCGACGCCGAGATGGTCCCCGTGCTCGACGCGGGCGCCGACGACTACGTGGTCAAGCCGTACAGCTCCGCCCAGCTCGACGCCCGCATCAGGGCGGTGCTCAGGCGGACGGGCGACGTCAGGGACAAGCAGGAGCTCACGGTCGGCGACCTGCTCCTGGACCCGCGGGCCAGGACGGCGGCCCTCGGCGGCGTCACGCTCGACCTCACGCCGCGCGAGTTCGACGTCCTGCACTACCTCGCCGCAAGGCCCGGCGAGGTGGTGACCAAGCGCGAACTGCTGGTGGAGGTGTGGCAGGTGCCGTACGGCGGGGCGGACAAGACGGTCGACGTCCACCTGTCGTGGCTGCGCCGCAAGCTGGGTGAGACGGCCGCGAACCCCCGCTACCTGCACACGGTCCGTGGCGTGGGTGTGAAGCTCGTGAGCCCTTCGTGAGGCGCTGGCTCGCGCTCCTGGCCGCGGCGATCACCTCTCTCGTGCTCGTGGCGCTGCTGGTGCCGATGGCGCTGCTGATCCGCTCGGTCGCCGAGAGCGGCGCGATGGCCAGGGCGACGGGCGCCGCCGAGTCGGTCGCGGTCGCGGCCGGCTCCCCCGACCTGGTCCTGACCGTGGAGCAGGCGCGCGGCGGCCCCTTCCCCGTCACCGTCTTCCTGCCAGGCGGCGGGGTGCTGGGAGCCGGCGCCTCTCGTGACGACGCGGTACGGCTGGCCGCCACGGGCCGCAGCGTCACCGCCGAGGCCCCCGGCGGCAGGGCCGTGCTGGTCTCGGCGCTCACCCCTCAGGGGACGGTCGTGGTGCGGGTGTTCGTCGGCGACGCGGAGCTCACCAAAGGCGTGCGCGAGGCGTGGCTCGGTCTGGCGCTGCTCGGCCTGGCGCTGGTCGCGCTCGGGATCGTGCTGGCCGACCGGCTGGCGCTGGCGATCACCAGGCCGATCGGCGCGATGGCGCAGGTCTCGCACCGGCTGGCCGGCGGCGATCTGACCGCCAGAGCGGCGCCGGACGGCCCGCCCGAGGTCCGCTCGGTGGCGCTGGCGCTCAATCATCTGGCCGGGCGGATCGACGACCTGCTGGCCGCCGAGCGCGAGTCGGTCGCCGACCTCTCGCACCGCCTGCGAACCCCGCTGACCGGGCTGCGGCTGGACGCGGAGTCGCTGCGCGACCCCGACGAGGCGGCCAGGGTGTCGGCCAGGATCGACGAGTTGCAGCGTGCCGTCAGCGCGGTCATCACCGAGGCCAGGCGGCGTACCGGCGAGCAGCAGTCCTGCGACGCCGCTGCCGTGGTGTCGGAGCGGGCCACGTTCTGGTCGGTTCTGGCCGAGGACCAGGATCGCCGCATGGACCTCGACCTGGCTCCAGGCCCGCTGCCGGTGCGGGTGTGCGCGGCCGAGCTGGGCGCGTGCGTCGACGCGCTGCTCGGCAACGTCTTCGCGCACACCCCCGAAGGCGTCGCGCTCGCCGTACGGCTGAGTCCCGGGGTGCGGCTCGTCGTCGCCGACGAGGGACCGGGTTTTCCTCCTGCGGCTCTGGAGCGGGGGCGCAGCGGCGCCGGCTCGACCGGCCTCGGCCTCGACATCGCCCGCAGGACCGCCGAGTCGGCGGGCGGCGCGCTCGAACTCTCCACCGGGCCAGGCGCGACGGTCACGCTCACGCTTAGCCCACCTTTAACGATCTCCTAGCGCGGTGCTATCGCGGCCGGGGCGAACCTGTGGCCATGACGACGACAACACTCATCGCCGCGGCCCTGCTCTTCACCGCCGCCCCCGTCACCCAGGCCCAGGCCGTCGACATCGCGAAGGCGCGCGTGCCGGGCGCGAGCGTCGTGGAGGTCCATCGCGACTGGGAGCACGGCCACCGCACCTGGGAGGTCGAGCTGCGCAAGGGCCGCTGGGAGTACGAGGTCCACGTGGCGGTCAAGAACGGCAGGATCGTGAAGGTCGACAGGGACCGCGACGACGACGGGGGCCGTGACGACGACGGCCGTGGCAGGGACCGCCACGGGGACGACGACTGACTCAGCAGGAGGACAGGATGTCCTTCATGGCGGCCTTCTCCGCCGCGGTGACCCACAGCGCGTACTTCGTCTTCACATTGACCTGGCGGACGATGTAGGCGCACCTGTACGCCTTGCGCGGCGGCAGCCATGTCGCCGCGTCTGCGTCGCTCTTCTGGCCGTTGAGCGGCCCGTCGACGGCCAGAAGGTTCAGCGGGTCGTTGGCGAACTCCTTGCGCTTGTCCTTGGCCCACTGCTGCGCGCCCTTCTGCCAGGCGTCCGACAGCGGGATCAGGTGGTCGATCTGCACGTCCGAGCTGGTGTCCTGGCCGCGCTTGAAGTTGATCGTCTTGCCCGAGTACGGGTCGTCGAGGACACCGGTCAGCACGATGCAGTCGTGCGTGCCCGGCTTGAACGTCTCATCGCGCAGGTCCCGCTTGAGGATGTCGTTGCGGGTGTCGCAGCCGTTGTGGTCGACGTCCGCCCACGCGGGCCCGAACTTCTCCCGTTCGAACCCCGTCTTCGGCGCCCGCCCCTTGACCTCGAGCTTGTCCAGGTCCTTGCGCGCCTCGCCGACGTCGGCGGACGGCGCCTTACCCGCGTCGGAGTCAACGTCGGCCGCCTGTAGCGCCCCGCACCCCGTCAGCAACGCCATCGAGGCCAGAGCACCCGCCAACATCCTTTTCATTCGTAAAATTCTAGGATGTAAACGGTCAAGCCCGCGAGTAACGCGTCAGCCAGGTATCAAAGCGACGGAGATCCCTATCTCCGGATCTTCTCCATCTTCGGGTCGAAGAGCGGCTCCTCGGCGACCACCGCGGGCACGCGCCGGCCGAAGTACACGATGTCGACGTGCGTGCCGGGGCTCGTCAGCTCCACCGGCAGCCACGCGTAGGCGATCGGCCTGCCGACCGTGTGCCCGAAGGCGGCGCTGGTGACGTATCCCGCCGTCCTGCCCTCGTGCTTGACCGGCTCCTTGCCCATCACCACCTCGGTCGTCAGCAACGGCACCAGCCTGCGGGTCAGCTCGCCGTCCAGCGCGTCGCGGCCGAGGAAGTCCTTGTCCTTCCGTACGGCGAAGCCCAGCCCCGCCTCGTACGGGCGGTGCTCGTGGGTCATGTCGACGCCCCAGAGCCGGTAGCCCTTCTCCAGGCGCAGGCTGTTGAACGCGGCTCTGCCGCCCGCCGTCACCCCCTCGCCGAACAGCGTGTCCCAGAGCTTCAATCCCAGGTCGGCGCTGGTGTAGAGCTCCCAGCCGAGCTCACCGACGTAGGAGACGCGCATGGCCAGCACCGGCACCTGACCGACATATCCGGACTTACAGGTGAAGTAGCGGAACCCTTCGTGCGACAGGTCCATGTCCGTCAGCGGCTGGACCAGCTCGCGCGCCATCGGCCCCCAGACGCCGACGCAGCAGGTGCCCGGCGTGATGTCGCGGACCTCCACGCCCTTCGGCGCGTGCCCTCGCAGCCACGCCAGATCCAGATTGCCGTTGGCGCCGACCTGGTAACGGTCCTCCTCCAGCCTGGCGACGGTCAGGTCGGACCTGATGCCGCCCCTGGCGTCGAGCATGAGCGTGTAGGTGACCGAGCCGGGCTTCTTGTCCACATTGTTGGTGGTCAGCCACTGCAACATGTCCGCCGACCCCGGCCCGCTGACCTCGATGCGCTTGAGCGGCGTCATGTCGTAGAGGGCGACCCTCTCGCGCGTCGCGTACGCCTCGGCCGCCGCGATCGGCGACCAGTACCTGGAGGCCCACTCGGCCCGCTGCGCGACGCCGAGCGCCGCCTCGACGAACGCCCCCCACACCTCGTCGGGCAGGTCGGCGTCGGCTCTGCGGCGCAGGGCGAGCTCCTCCAGCAGCGGCTTGTTGGCCTCGAACCACTGCGGCCGCTCCCATCCCGCGCCTTCGAGGAAGTAGGCGCCGAGCTCGCGCTGCCTGACGTGGAACGGGCTCGTCCGCATCGGCCGCGGCGACTCCATCGGCTGCAAGGGATGGATGATGTCGTAGACCTCGACGAAGTTCTGCCTGCCGCGCTCCTCGATGAAGGCGGGGGCGAGCTGCACGGACTCGAAGCGCTCCAGCTCGCACTCGTGCAGGTCCACGCTGGAGTGGCCGTCGGCGAGCAGCTCGGCGACCGCCCTGGCCACGCCCGCCGAATGGGTCACCCAGACCGCCTCGGCCAGCCAGAACCCCTCCAGCTTCGACGACTGCCCGATCAGCGGGAACCCGTCGGGCGTGAAGGAGAAGATCCCGTTGATCCCGTCCAGGTAGGTGCTCTCCCGCAGGGCGGGCAGGAGCTCGGCGGCGTCCTTCCACGAGGGCTCGAAGTCCTCCGGTGTGAACGCCTGCACCGAGGGCATCACCGTGCCCCTGTCGTCGATCTCGTGCTGCTTCACCGGCATCGGCCGGTGGGCGTAGGACCCGATCCCCACCCTGTCCCCGTGTCCGCGGACGTACAGGTCCTTGTCCTGGTGCCGCAGGATCGGCAGCCCAGGGGGCACGGCGAGCGCACCCGACTTGGCGTACTGGTGAGCCAGCGGCAGCAGCGGCACGGTGACGCCCGCCATCGCCCCGATGGACGGGCCCCAGAATCCGGCCGCGCACACGACCACGTCGGCGGGAACGACACCCTGGTCGGTCTCCACCGCCGTGACCCGTCCGCCCCGCTGGGCGATCCCGGTGACCCTGTGCCGCTCCAGGAGACGCGCCCCGCGCTCGACCGCCCTGCGGGCCTGCGCCGCACCGCTCGGCACCGCCCTGGCCAGCCCGTCGCCCGGCACGTGGAAGCCGCCGAGCACCTTGCCGACATCGAGCAGCGGCCAGAGCTCGTGACACTGCGCGGGATCGAGCAGCCTTCCCTCCACGCCCCACGACTCGGCCCACCCGTGCTTGCGCCGCAGGTCCTCGAGTCGTTCCTGCGTGGTCGCCACCTCCAGCCCGCCCACCCGGTCGAAGGTGCCCAGACCGGTGTACTTCTCGACGGTGTAGGCGGCGAACTCGGTCATCGTCTTCGACGCGTTCGTCTGGAAGACCAGCCCCGGGGCGTGCGAGCTCGACCCGCCCGCCTCGAACAGCGGCCCCTGCTCGACGACCGTCACGTCGGTCCAGCCGCGGGCGGTCAGCTCGTCGGCGAGGGCGCAGCCCACGATCCCCGCGCCGATGATCACCACACGAGCCATGCGACGCCTCCCGCCGTTCCCCGGTACGCAGAAGTATCGGAACACAACGGGCAACCTGCCGCAAACACCAGCGCCGTCGGCAGGGCGGACGTCAGGTGATGAGGAGACCGCCGTCGACCGGCAGCGTCACGCCGGTGATGTAGGAGGAGGCATCGGAGGCCAGGAAGACGGCGGCGGCGACCAGCTCGGAGGCGTCGCCCACGCGCTTCATCGGCACGCGGAGCTCGAGCATCGTCTCCAGGTAGTCCTGCTTGTAGTCCTCGGTCATCTCCGAGTGGAAGAAGCCGGGCTCCAGGCAGTTGACCCTGATGCCCTTGCGACCCGTCCACTGTTGCGCCAGATCCCTGGTCAGCCCGATGACCGCCGCCTTGGACGCGCTGTAGGCCGCCTGCGGGAGGCCCGCGGTCGTCTCGCCGAGGACGCTGCCCACGTTGATGATCGACGAGCCGGGCCGCATGACCCGCCCGCACGCCTGCGCCATCCAGTACGTGCCGTGCAGGTTGATGTCGACGACCTGACGGAACTGCTCGGGCGTCTCACGCGTGGCGGGCACCGCGGTGCCCACGCCCGCGTTGTTGACCAGCACGTCGACCGTCCCGAAGGCGGACACCGCCGCCTCGACCAGCGCGTCGCAGTCGCCGACGACGGTCACGTCGGTCGGTACGGCCACGCACCGCCTGCCCGTCTCCTCGACCAGCAGGCGCGTCTCCTCCAGCCGGTCCTTGCGACGGGCGCCGATCACGATGTCGGCGCCCGCCTCGGCCAGCCCCCGCGCGAAGGCCACCCCCAGCCCCGAAGAGGCTCCTGTGACGATGGCGACCTTCCCCTGAAGGCTGAACCTGTCGAGCATCTAGAGTCCGTACTCCTTCACGATCCGCTCGTGGCGCTCCACCTCGACGTCGACCTCCCTGGCCAGGTCGAGCCAGGCCAGGGGGTGCACCCAACGCTCGGTGGCGTCGTCGAGCAGGGCGTCGACCTCGACGGGCGAGACGTCCGGCGGCACCGCGACCCAGCCGAACACGCCGGGCAGCTGCTCGCCGCTGGTCGGGTGGGAGACCTGGTAGTTCTCGTCGCTGTAGACCCACATGGGCCAGCCGCGCTCGGCCATGACCTCGGTGAACTCGGCCCAGTCCTCCTCGCTCGGCGCGGCGCCGTCGAAGAAGTAGCTGGTGTAGCCGCCAGGGCGGAGCATGCGGACCGCCGCGAACGGCGGCACGAAGTTCTGCTGCTCCTGCGGGTCGTCGGGGACGGGCTCGAGCAGCTGCGGGTCGAAGACGACCAGGTCGCCCGCGTTGTACTCCATACCGCGCGGCTGCGGCAGCGCGAGCCTGGCCGTGGCGGGGCCCGTGCGGATGGACAGCACCTGCCGCTGGCCGCCGTCGGGCGCGGGCAGGATGATCCTGACCAGGCCCAGCTCCTCCTCGATCGGCCCCTCGGCCGACTTGACCTGCATGCCGATCCTCTTGGCGCCGACGCGGACGGTCTCCCAGTCCTCGGCGGAGGTCGCCAGCACGATCATGCGCCAGACGTCCTCGTCGGTCATGTCGTCGCCGCCGAGGGCCTCGCGCAGCACCTGGGCGCCCTTGGCGTTCTGGTCGAGCTGCTGGCTGGCGCTCGCCAGCGCGCGCCTGGCCTCGATGCCCGCGCCCGCCGCCAGCGCCTGCTCGGCCTCGGAGACAGCCTGCTCCCAGCGCTCACGGGCCAGGTGAAGCCTGGCAAGCGCGAGATGCTTGAACGCGCCGGGCAGCAGCTCGGCCATCTGCTCCAGCCGCTCGTCCTGGCGGGCCTCGACGAGCAGGTTGGTCAGGAAGTCGACGTCCTGGGCGTCGGCGGTGGCGATCCGGCCGCCGTCGACGAGCATCTTCCAGTAGATGTCGGCGCCCGTGGCGGGGTAGCCGAGGAAGCCGAGCGTCGTGGTGTGGCGGCGCGTGGCCTCGATGTCCTGGCCCGACAGCGGGGCCAGCCAGCCCACCCACTCCTCGGGGTTGGCGTTGATGCCGTCGGCGGCGTCGAAGTAGGCGACGCGCTCCTCCAGCGGGCTGGACGCCTCGGGCGCGGCGGTCGCCGCGGCGGCGGCGCGCAGTGCGGCGACCCGCTCGGCGACGCCCTCGGCGGAGCGCAGCTCGGTCGCGGCGTGCTCGGCCAGGTCGGCCAGCAGTTCGGCCTGCCAGACGCCCTTCCTGTCCACGGCGAGGTCACCGGCGACCAGGGCCAGCTCGACGCGGGCGCGGTAGCCGCCCATCATGCCGAAGTAGTCGATCCACTGGCGGAGGACGCGCCCGAGCTGCCAGGTGTTGGTGATCTGCGCGGAGCCCGCGAGCTTCGCGACGGCCTGCGCCCACTCCACGAAGTCGCGCGGGTGGTCGCCGACGACGTCGAGGTCGGGCAGCGCGTCGACGGCCTCGGCCGTGCGCCCCAGCGTGGCGAGGATGAGCGCGCGGCGCACGCCCTCGCGGTGCGGCTTGGCGACGGGGTCGTCGGGCTTGAAATCGGCGGCGGCCTGGATGGCGGCGAGCGCGTCGTCGGCGCGGCCCACGGCCAGCAGCGCGCGCGAGCTCTCCGCGCCGAGCTCCCAGCTCGCCTCGCGACTGACCGCGCCCAGGCGCTGGATGGCGGTCTCGGCGTAGGCGACGGCCTCGTCGGCGCGTCCGGCGTCGGTGAGCGCCGAGACGTACTGCGTGACCAGGCCCGCGTAGGCGACGTCGGTCGGCTCGAGCGCCTCGATGGCGGGGCCGAGGGCGGCCAGGCGCTCGGCGGCGTAGCCGGGGCCGTCGGCGTTGGCCTGGGCGAGCGCCAGCGCCTCCACGGCCGCGGGGGCCGAGGGGCAGTCGCGAACGTCTTCGCGCTGGGCGAACGCCACGAGCTCCTCCGCGTCACCGATCGCGACCGCGCCCTGCGCCCTGTCACCGATGCGGCCGATCAGGTGCCAGTAGCGGGCGTAGAACTCGAGCCACGGCAGGCCGAGGGTCTCCGCCTGCTGCGCGATGGCCGGGGCCATCACGTCGAGCTGCGGGTACCGACCCTCGTAGGCCTGAGCCGGCAGGTCGCCAAGCGCCATGGCGAACGGGGCGTTACCCGCCTCGGAAAGCTGCTGCTGGGCTTCGCCGACCCAGGCCCAGATGTCCACGTCCATGGGCAGCCAGTCTGCCAGGTCAACGGACGTGCCCCAAACGCATCAAGGTGACGAGCTCGTCGCGTTCCGCGTCGGTAAGGGCGGCGAAAGCGGGCGCCATCAGCTCGTCCGTCAACTCCTCGGCCTCCCGCCTGCGCGCCACCGTCTCCTCGGGAACGGCCGGATACGGCTCGGGCCAGGTGAAGAAGCGCGCCATGTCCTGGCCGGAGGAGATACCGAGAGGGGTGCCCTCATGGTCGGTGGCGAGGGCCGCGGTCAGCGGGTCGAACCCCATCGACAGGATCGCGATCGCGTGCAGGCCGCCGCGCAGTTCCCTGACCACGTGCATGAGCTGGGTGGCCCTGGCCACGGGGTCGTCGGGCAGCGGTACGGCCCGCCAGCCCGCGAACAGCGGCGACCCGAGCACGGAGGCGGCGCCGGCGACCTTCTCCAGGAGGTGGGCGATGCGGTCGCAGCCCTCGACGGCGCCGAGCTTGCGGCGGCCCCACGCGTGGCAGGCCGTGGTGTAGAGCGCGACGGCCTCCTCGACGGGGAGCTTGCGGCCGCCTTCCCAACTCTCGCGAACGTGGCTGGGAGGGAAGAAGACCGCCGCCGAGGTGACGACGTCGGCGTCGACCTCGCCGAGGACGCCGCACCTGCCTCTGAAGTAGAGCTCGCGCGGGCCGAGACCCGTCCGCGCGCACAGCTCCTTGGCCTCGCGGGAGAGCATGAAGCCGCCGCCCAGCCTGCCGATCGTGCCCTTGACCGCCACCGCGGTGCTCTTGGAGTCGACCATGCGGCCAGCATCGCCCACCAGAACATCATTCTGCAAGGGTTCCTCGACGGTCTTCACCCGAAGAGCCGGTCCCGGACACCTCCGGCCCGCGACCGGAAGGCCGGACGCACGGGAGGACGGCCCCGCGATGCGACCTCGTCCCCGTGGTGCCGCCCCCCGGACCGCGGGGACCACGATCCCGAGGCGCGAAACCGTGGCCTGGGGCCGGAGGCAGGCAGGGTCAGAGAGTCAGCTCCCCCGAGGCGATGATCGCCGCGGGTCCCGCCAGGTAGCTGGTCCGCTCGTCGAGCGTGACCGTGAGGATCCCGCCCGGCACCTCCACCGTCCACGTGCCCGTGTCCTCGCCCGCCAGGTGCGCCGCCGCGACCGCCGTGGCGACCGCGCCGGTCCCGCACGAGCGGGTCTCGCCCGATCCGCGCTCGTACACCCGCATCAACGCCCGGTGCGTGCCCACCGCGTTCAGCAGCTCGATGTTGACCCCGTTGGGGAAGACCGCGGGGTCGAAGGCCGGCTGGTGGGTGAGGTCGAGGTGCGCGACGGGGTCGCCGATGACGCAGGCCAGATGCGGGTTGCCCATGTCGACGTGCAGCCCGGTGTACTCCTGGCCGCTCACGGTGGTGGTGCTCGACCCGAGCACGACAGGCTTGCCCATGTCGACGGTCACGTCGCCGTCGGCGGCCAGCCGTACGAGCTTGGGGCCTCCCCTGGTCGCCACGGCGAACTCGCCCGGCTCGGCCAGGCCCGCCTCCACCAGGTAGCGGGCGAAGACGCGCACGCCGTTGCCGCACATCTCGGCGATGCTGCCGTCGGCGTTGCGGTAGTCCATGAACCACTCGGCGCGGTCGGCCTGGTCGGCGACCTCCTGGCTGAGCTTGGTCCTGACCACGTGGAGCACGCCGTCCGCGCCGATGCCCGCCCTGCGGTCGCACACCGCGGCCACCCTGGCGGGGGCCAGGTCGAGCTCGTTGTCAGGATCGGGGAGGATGACGAAGTCGTTGTCGGTGCCGTGCCCCTTGAGAAATCTCATGTCTCAACCCTATCCAGGGCCTGCCGCAGCAGATCCGGCGCGTCGAAGGGCAGCCAGACCACCCTGGGATCGCGGCGGAACCACGACTCCTGACGTCTGGCGAACCTGCGCGTGGCCCTGACCGTCTCCTCGAAGGCCTGGTCCTCGCTCCACTCGCCGTCCAGGAACCGCAGGACCTGCGCGTAGCCCAGGGCCCTGCTCGCCGTACGGCCGTGCGCCAGGCCGTGCGGGAGCAGCCCGCGCACCTCGTCGACCAGGCCCGCCTCCCACATGCGCCGGACGCGCAGCTCGATGCGCTCGTCGAGCACCGGCCTCGGCACCTCGACGCCGAGCTGGACGCTGGGGTAGACGGCGTCGTAGGAGGGCATGTTGGCCGAGAACGGGCGCCCGGTGAGCTCGATGACCTCCAGGGCGCGCACGATCCTGCGGCCGTTGCTCGGCAGGATGGCCGCGGCCGCGGCGGGGTCCTTCTCGCGCAGGCGCGCGTGCAGCGCCCCTGATCCCCGCTCGGCCAGCTCGGCCTCCAGCCCGGCCCTGATGCCGGCGTCCGTTCCAGGGAACTCCAGGTCGTCCAGCGCCGCCCTGACGTACAGACCGGAGCCGCCCACCAGGATGGGCACGTCGATGGCGTCCATCAGCGGCCTGACCAGCCGCTGGTACTCGGCGACGCTCGCCGTGACCGTGACATCCCATATGTCTAGAAGATGGTGCTTGACACCGCGACGCTCGGTTTCATCCAGCTTTGCTGTACCGATGTCCATTCCTCGGTAAAGCTGCATGGAGTCGGTGTTGATGCATTCCCCGCCCAGCCGGAGCGCCAGATCCACGGCGAGATCAGACTTTCCGGCCGCGGTCGGTCCGACGACGGCGATCACTGGCTGTTTCCCCACACGGATAAGTGTGACAAGCCGATGGGTATGAACGGTCCGCAGTATCGACACACCATTCGGGGGAAAGTATGTCGATCTTCGACAAGGTCAAGGAGATGCTGGGCGAGAAGCACAAGAACGTCCCAGAACAGGGCGGGCCCGCGACCGACGAGACCACCGCCCAGGCCGGTGACGTGCTCAGCGACTTCAGGAACAAGGCCGAGGAGGCCGCCATGAGCGGCATCGACGAGGCGGCCAGGAACGTGGACGAGGCCACAGGAGGCAGGTTCACCGACCAGATCGACCAGGGCGCGGAACAGGCCAGGAACATCGCCGACAAGATCGACGGCGAGCAGGGTTGACACCGCGTGCGGGACGCGCCCTTCAGCCCGTCCCGCATCCAGCCCCGGGCCCTCCCGGTCTCCTCAGGGCCCGCCTCAGAGATCGAGGAGGGTCGGCTGCAGGTAACCCTCGTGGGTGAGCAGCCAGCGCTTGGTCTCGACGCCCTCTCCCCCGCTGAACCCGCCGAGCCCGTTGCCCGCCACCACCCTGTGGCACGGCACCACGATCGGGATGGGGTTCGCTCCCATGATCGACCCGATGCCCCGCGCGGGGACCGTGGACTCCGCCTTGCGCGCCAGCTCGCCGTAGGTGACGACCGTGCCGAAGGGCACCTTGTGCAGCGCCTGGAGCACCCGCCGCGGCGTCGGGGAGATGAACCGCCAGTCGACGGGCGTCTCGAAGACGCGGCGCCGCCCGGCGAAATATTCGGTCAACTCGGATACGACGCCGGCCGTACGATCCGGGTCATGAACTTCGACCAGGTCCTTCAGGCGCGGCCTGGAACCCCAACCGGCGGCGACCAGCCCCACCTCCGTGACGGCCAGCGTGAACCTGCCGACGGGCGTCGAAACCTCGGCGAACGCGACGGTGACCGGCTCGGGACTCGGCTGGGAGGTCATCGTGTCCTCTCGTGAACTCGTGGTGCTGGGCACGTCCAGTGCGGTGCCTACCAGACACCGTAACCACAACGGGTACCTTCTGCGCTGGGACGGCCAAGGCCTGCTTTTCGACCCCGGCGAGGGCACGCAGCGGCAAATGGTGCACGCGGGCGTCAGCGCGCACGACGTCCACTGGATCTGCGTCACCCACTTCCACGGCGACCACTGCCTCGGCGTGCCAGGCGTGGTGCAGCGCATCGCCCGCGACAAGGTCAGGCACCAGGTGCGCGCGGTCTTCCCCGGATCGGGCGAGCTCTACTGGCGCAGGCTCAGGCACGCCGCGGCCTTCGCCGACACCGACAGGATCACCGAGCACCCCGTCACGGGCGAGGCGGACGCGGTGGGGCCGCTGACGGCCCGCCTCCTGTCGCACCCCGTCGAGTCGTACGGCTACCGCCTGCAGGAGCCCGAAGGCCGGCGCATGCTGCCCGACAGGCTCAGGGCGTTCGGGATCAAGGGTCCGGAGATCGGCCTGCTCCAGCGGACCGGCTCGGTGCGCGGCATCACGCTCGACCAGTGCAGCGTGCCGCGTCCGGGGCAGTCCGTCGCCTTCGTCATGGACACCAGGCTCTGCGACGCGGTGTTCGAGCTCGCCGACGGCGTGGACCTGCTGGTGATCGAGTCGACGTTCCTGTCGTCGGAGGCGGCGCTCGCCAAGGAGTACGGCCACCTGACCGCCTTCGACGCTGGGGTCGTCGCCGCCCGCGCCGGCGTCAGGCGGCTGGTGCTGACCCACTTCTCCGAGCGGTACGGCGTCGCGGAGGAGCCCGCGTTCCTGGAGGAGGTGCGGCGCAGCTACGACGGCGAGGTGGTGGTGGCACGCGACTTCACGACCGTCCCCGTGCCCAGGCGGCGCTGAGCGTTGGGCCCCCTTCGTCGCGCTAGACGCTAGGGGTGAGGGCCGCCTCGGGACATCGGCCATTCAGCCATGAGGTCTCGTCCTCAGGTCCAGGTCGCCACGAAGTAGCCCACCCCGTAGGGCGCGGTGCTCTCCAGCAGCTCGGCCTGCAGCCTCGCGCCGCCCGCGGCGCCCGCCAGCACCTGGAACGCGGCCCTTCCACCGACCCAGAGCTCTGCCGCCTCCTCGGGGTCGAGCGCCGCCAGCGCGCCCGCGTCACCCCCGGCCAGCGCCCCCGCGATCCCTTCGTTGTACGGCGGAGCCGCGGGGTGGAGGTAGCCGGGAGCCTTCTCGGTGAGGCGGGCCGAGCCGTCGCCCATGACCAGCAGCGCCGTCCGCCCGTCTCCGGCGAGCCGTTCCCCCAGGCGCAGGCACTCGCCCGTGCTCGCGTCGAACGCGACCTCGTGGAAGGCGGCCCTGTCGCCCGCCTGGTCGCCCAGCAGCCACCGGCCGATCGTCAGCGACAGCGGCAGGACGGGCTCGCCTGCGCCCACCCTCACGTCGACGCCCCACGGGCGCAGCGTGCCCGCGGGCCGCCCGCCGTACGACCTGGTGGTCTCGCCGCCGCCCACGACCACCAACGCGTCGTGTTCCACGGCGAGCAGGGCCTCGACCGCGGCGGCGCAGGCGGTGCGCAGGCCGTCGAGCTCGGGCGCCGCGGCGCCGGCGAGCGCTGGCACGAGCAGGGGCGGATGCGGGCACACGGCCGCGGCGACAAGCACCCGCCCAGGCTAACCGAGTCGCCGCTCTACCCGGCTGAGCAGATCGTGGAGGATCTCGCGTTCGCGGGCGTCGAGCGGCTCGAGGATCTCCTCCTGTACGGCACGCGCGGTGGCGTCGAGGCCGGCGAGCGCCGACCTGCCGGCGGGGGTCAGGCTGACCAGGACCCTGCGCCGGTCGGCCTCGTCGCGGGCGCGCTCGGCGTAACCGGCGGCCGCCAGCTCGTCGACCACCTTGACCACGTCACTCGGGTCGATGGCCAGCCGGGCGGCCAGGTCGCGCTGGGCGTGCGGACCGAAGTCGGCGAGCGCGGGCCTCCTTGCGCGGGCCTCCTGGCGCGGGCCTATTCGTACGGGTTCCGGCCGGCCGCGACGGCGGCGAACAGACTCTCGGCGTAGACGTGGGCGGCCCTGTGCAGGCCGTGGCCGTAGCTGACCCTGCAGACTCCGAGCGCGGCCAGCTCGGCGTGCGAAGGGGCGCCAGGACGGAAGTACACGTTGATCGGAAGGTCGGCGGCCAGGATCCGGATCTCCTCCGGGTCGGCCAGGCCGATCGGATAGACGCAGTCCGCGCCCGCGGCCACGTACCGGCGACCCCTGTCCATGGCGTCGGCGATGCCGCCGTCTCCCACGATGTAGGTGTCGACGCGGGCGTTGACCACCAGGTCGTCGCCCGCCGCCGCCTTCACCGCGGCCAGGTAGTCGGCCTGCTCGCCTGGCTCGACGAGCACGTCGTCGCGGGAGTCCTCCAGGTTGCAGCCGACGGCGCCCGCCTCGGCGAGGCGCCCGGCCAGTTCGGCGGGCTTGAGCCCGTAACCGCGCTCGACGTCGGCGGTCACGGGGACGCCGACCGCCCTGACGATCCTGGCGATGGCCGCGAACATCTCCTCCGCAGGCGTCCGCTCACCGTCCTCGTAGCCGAGCACCGCCGCCATCGCCGAACTTCCGGTGGCCACGACGGGAAAGCCCGCCTCCTCCACGGCCCTGGCCGAGGCGGCGTCCCAGACGTTGGGCAGGATCAGCGGGCTCCCCTTGACGTGGAGGGCGCGCAGGCGAGCGGCTCTGTCTGTCGTCATGCCGTGGACCCTACGCAGGCCCCCACCGGGGCTGAAGGGCCAATTCACGGCAAAACGACTGAGCCACCCGCCAGACCTCGGGATCCTCCTGGTAGCCGCTCAGCAGCCGTCCTTGGCGCACTGGCCGGCGACGGCACCCGCGGGGCCGTCGGCGGGACCGGTCTCCGCCGGCTTCTGCTGCTGGCCGTTGCCGGTCTGAGTGCCTGGCTTGTCCTTCGAGCCGGTGTCCGGCGTGCCCTTCGAGCCGTCGCCGTTGCTCGCCGGGCCCGCCGAACCGGTGTCGGACTCATCGGCGGGCGGGTCGACGGGAGTGGCGTCGCCCTCGGCGGACTCGCCGCTCTCCTCGGGCAGCGTGGCGTCGCCCTCCGCCGACTCGCCCGAGTCTCCGAGGTCCTCGCCGGGGCCTTCGGCGTCCTCGGACTCCCCTGCCTCACCGGACTGCCCTGCTTCACCGGTGGGCTGCGAGACCGATGCGCCCTGTCCGCCACCGGCGTCCGAGCCGAGCACCGCGAACCCGACCCCGCCGGCCGCCAGGAGGGCGACGAGGGCGGAAGCCGCGATGACGAGGCCCTTCCTGCTCTTCTGCTGTCGTGGATCGTGACCAGGGCCGGAAAGGATCTCCAGGCGATCCTGGTCAGGCTGGCCCGTCGGTGAGGGGACGTGCCCGTGCATGAGAAAACTCCCTGCGGTCGTATCGGGGGGAAACGCGATGGCCTCCGCGGGTGATGGACCACACTAACCGCAGGAGTGGAATGCGTGCGCACCAATCACGAAGGAATCACGACTTGTCTTCTCTTGGTCCCATACGCCCAGGTTGGCGAGCGAGGGCGGTTCCGGTGGCGGGCGTGGCCGCCGTCCTCGGTACTGCTGGACTGGGCGTTTTCCTGGCGTTTTCCGGGGATTCCAGTGATCGTTCCGGGGCCGCGGAGCCCGCCGCGATAAGGCCCATTACCGCAATTCCTGAAATATCAACTTCTGCCGGATCCGGGTTCCTGGAGATCTCCTGGGTACGGCAGGTCCCCGCCCCGTCGCGCCGCGCGGGGTGGACGCGTGACGACCAGGACCCACTCACTGACGGATCCCTGACGGACGGATCACCCATCGAGGGGTCGCCCACCGAGGGACTTCATGCCGAGGGTCGTCGCTCCGGCGGACCGCACGGCGACGAGCCGGCCGTCGACGGATCGGGAGTCAACGGATCGCGGGTCGACGGATCTCGGGTCGGCGGATCTCGGGTCGGCGGATCTCGGGTCGACGGTGGGACTTCCCGCGATGGCGAACCGCGGGCCCGCGTCGCGGTACAGACGCCGAGAACCGCGCCCCGCCCGCCCGCCGTCGCGCCCGCCTCGCCCGCTCCCGCGCCCGCAGGCGTCCGGCCCGACCCGTGCGCCACGTTCAACGACCTGCGACGCGACTACTGCTACCAGGTGCTCGACAGACTGACGCGCTGAGCGTCCTGACCCACCCACGTCGACCACCGACCCGCCCCGCCCCGCGAACACGACGACGATCCCGGCGATGGGAGATCGCCGGGGTCGTCATCCGAGGTGGAGGTGGTTCTGCCCGCCGCGGAGGCCGTCTCGCGTGCCGTCGCGCGGAGCGATCGGGCCGTCGCGGGAGTGCCTTCACGCGGGACGTTCCGGCAGGCCGGGCGGAACGGTCCGACGGACCGCGGAGGGATCGCACGGCCGGTCGTGCGGGCACCATCACACGACCGGCCCGGCCAGACGTGTGAACGCCGTCACACGAACGGCCCGGCCAGACATGCGAACGCCATCACACGAACGGTCCAGCCAGACATGCGAACGCCGTCACACGAGCGGCCCGGCCAGACGTGCAAGCGCCATCACACGAGTTGCCCGGCGGGTCGGGCGGCCCGGGTCAGGAGGGGACGGCGCAGCCCGAAGGTTCGACGGGGAGCGGCGCGGGCCTGCCGATGGTCGGCATGCCGAGCGACACCCCCTTCGGCTTGGCGGGGGCGCCCTGACGGGCCTCCCATGCGTCGCCCGCCCGGGTGCGGCGCAAGCCGAGCGCGCGGTCGGCGACCAGGTGGTGCGGGGCGGCGTAGGTCACCTCGACGGTCACCATGTCGCCCGGCCTCGGCGTCTCCTCACCCACGGCGAAGTGCACGAGCCTGTTGTCGGCGGCCCGTCCCGAAAGGCGCCTGGTGGTCTCGTCCTTGCGGCCCTCACCCTCGGCGACCAGGACCTCGAGCGTGCGGCCCAGCTGCTTCTTGTTCTCCTCCCACGAGATCTCCTCCTGGAGGGCGACCAGGCGCTCGTAGCGCTCCTGCACGACCTCCTTCGGCACCTGGTCGGGCATCGTGGCCGCGGGGGTGCCGGGACGGATGGAGTACTGGAAGGTGAAGGCGTTGGCGAAGCGGCTCTGCCTTACGACGTCGAGGGTCGCCTGGAAGTCCTCTTCGCTCTCGCCGGGGAAGCCGACGATGATGTCTGTGGAGATGGCCGCGTCGGGCATGGCCGCGCGGACCCGCTCGATGATCCCGAGGTAGCGCTCGGCCCTGTACGAGCGCCGCATCGCCTTCAGCACCCGGTCCGAGCCCGACTGCAGAGGCATATGGAGCTGGTGCATGACGTTGGGCGTCTCCGCCATGGCGGCGATGACGTCGTCGGTGAAGGCGGCCGGGTGCGGGGAGGTGAAGCGGACCCGCTCGAGGCCGTCGATGTCACCGCAGGCGCGCAGCAGCTTGCCGAAGGCGAGCCGGTCGCCGAACTCGACGCCGTAGGTGTTGACGTTCTGGCCGAGCAGCGTGACCTCGAGGACGCCCTGCTCCACCAGCGTCCTGACCTCGGCCAGCACGTCGCCCGGACGCCTGTCCTTCTCCTTGCCGCGCAGCGAGGGCACGATGCAGAAGGTGCAGGTGTTGTTGCAGCCGACCGAGACCGACACCCACGCCGCGTACGGCGACTCGCGCTTGGTGGGCAGCGTCGAGGGGAAGACCTCGAGCGACTCCTTGAGCTCGACCTGCGCCTCGCCCGCGATGCGGGCCCGTTCGAGCAGCACGGGCAGCGACCCGATGTTGTGGGTGCCGAACACCACGTCGACCCACGGCGCCTTGCGGACGATCTCGCCCTGGTCCTTCTGCGCCAGACAGCCGCCGACGGCGATCTGCATATCGGGGTTCTTCACCTTGGCGGGCCTGAGGTGGCCGAGGTTGCCGTAAAGGCGGTTGTCAGCGTTCTCGCGAACGGCGCACGTGTTGAACACGACCACGTCGGCGTCCTGGCCCTCGGGGGCGGGAACGTAACCGGCGTCCTCCAGCAGGCCCGAAAGCCGTTCGGAGTCGTGCACGTTCATTTGGCACCCGTAGGTGCGCACCTGATAAGTCCGGGTCACAGTCATGGCACTTCCAAGCGTAGGCGTTCCTGCGTAACACTTGCGCCGGGGGCGAAAATGAGGGTGCCGTGATCGGATCGGTACCACCTGGTTAGTGACCAGTGCATCCGACCCCTCTACGTTGTCATCCATGACGGAGAACTCGACTCCGCTGGTCAAGCTGGAGAATGTCCAAAAGCACTTCGGGGCGCTACACGTCCTGAAGGACATCAATCTGACCGTTTCCCGCGGTGAGGTCCTGGTCGTGATCGGCCCTTCGGGCGGTGGCAAGTCCACGCTCTGCAGGACGATCAACCGCCTGGAGACCATCGACGGCGGTCAGATCGTCTTCGACGGCACTCCGCTTCCAGCCGAGGGCAAGGCGCTGGCAGGGCTGCGCTCCGAGGTCGGCATGGTCTTCCAGTCGTTCAACCTGTTCGCCCACAAGACGATTCGCGAGAACGTCACGCTCGGGCCGATCAAGGTGCGCGGCATCAGCAAGGACAAGGCCGACTCGCGGGCGATGGAGCTGCTGGAGCGCGTCGGCATCGCCGCCCAGGCGGACAAGTACCCTGCCCAGCTGTCCGGCGGTCAACAGCAGCGCGTGGCCATCGCCAGAGCGCTCGCCATGGACCCCAAGATGATCCTGTTCGACGAGCCCACCTCCGCTCTGGACCCCGAGATGGTTCAGGAGGTGCTCGACGTCATGATCGGGCTCGCTCGTGACGGGATGACCATGGTGGTCGTCACGCACGAGATGGGGTTCGCCCGCAGGGCGGCCAACCGGGTGGTGTTCATGGCCGACGGCCAGATCGTCGAGGAGGCCACCCCCGACGAGTTCTTCACCAACGCCCAGACCGATCGGGCCAAGGATTTCCTCTCCAAGATTCTTACGCACTAGAAGAGGTGTCACACATGCGTATCCAACGTGCGGGAGCCGCGATCGCGGCCGCCGGCGTCCTTGTAGGGAGCCTGGCGGCCTGTGGCGGCGACAAGACCTACTCCAGCGTGGTGGACAAGGCCGCGGACGGTGCGACCGTTGTGGTCGGCACCAAGTGGGACCAGCCGAGCCTGGGGTTGAAGAAGGGCGCCGAGCCCGAGGGCTTCGACGTTGACGTCGCCAAGGCCGTTCTCAAGGAGATGAACGGCGGCAAGGACGTCAAGATCGAATGGAAGGAGTCGGCGTCGTCCAACCGCGAGCCGTTCCTCCAGAACGGCACGGTCGACATCGTCTTCGCCACCTACTCCATCACCGAGGCCCGCAAGCAGAAGGTGACCTTCGGCGGGCCGTACGTGATCGCCCACCAGGACGTGATGGTCCGCGGCGACGACGCCACGATCACCAAGCCCCAGGACCTGACCGGCAAGCGCATCTGCAAGGCTTCCGGCTCCAACTCCTACAAGCGGATCACCGACCCGCCGCCGGACGGCCAGCTCGACCTCGACGCCACGACCGTCGACGCCGCCAACTACTCCGAGTGCGTCCAGAAGCTGCAGGGCAGCAACCTCGACGCCGTCACCACCGACGACCTGATCCTGGCCGGCTTCGCCAAGCAGGCCCAGGCCTCCGGTGGCAACTTCAAGGTGCTCGGCCAGCCGTTCACCGACGAGAAGTACGGCATCGGCCTCAAGAAGGGCGACACCAAGACCTGCGAGGCCGTCAACGCGGCCGTGGCCAAGGTGTGGACGAACGGCACCATGAAGACGCTGCTGGACAAGTGGTTCGGCGGCATTCAGGGCCTCAAGCTGTCGTCGGAAGCCCCGAAGGCCGAGGGCTGCGCGTAGCCAGACGGCGACAGACCGGACGCGGCGGCCGGGTGATCTCGGCCGCCGCTGTCATACCAACGGTGGAGCACTGTGGACGAACTGATTCAATATGCTCCTCAGCTTGCTGAGGGGTTCCTGGAGAACATCAAGCTCTCCCTCGTGGGCATGGTGTGCTCGCTCATCCTCGGCACGGTGCTGGTGGGGATGCGGGTGTCCCCGATCCCCGTGATGCGCCTGGCCGGTACGGTCTACGTCAACGTCGTGCGGAACACGCCGCTGACGCTTGTCCTGGCGTTCTCCGCGCTGGGCCTCAGCGACACGCTCGGCCTGGTGTTCTCCGGCGTGCCGAGGACGAACTCCTTCTGGATCGTCGCGATGGGCCTGTCGTGCTACACGGCGGCGTTCGTCTGCGAGGCGCTGCGCTCGGGCATCAACACGGTCCCGCTCGGCCAGGCGGAGGCGGCGAGGGCGATCGGGCTGACGTTCTTCCAGTCGCTCAGGCTGATCATCCTGCCGCAGGCCTTCCGCGCGGTCGTGGCGCCGCTCGGCAGCGTGATGATCGCGATGGTCAAGAACACCACGGTCGCGACGGCCGGCGGCTTCCTCGGTGAGGTGGCGGCCAACATGAAGGAAATCTTCGACACCACCGGCGCCTCGATCCCGATCTTCCTGGGCATCGTGTTCGCCTTCATGGCCGTGACCCTGCCCATCGGCTACTTCACTGGCTGGCTCTCCCGACGGTTGGCGGTGGCCCGATGAGCACCTCTGTCCTGTTCGACGCGCCGGGGCCGCGGGCCAGGGTCCGCAACGGCATCCTGACCGTTGTCAGCGTGGTCGCGGTCGCGGCCGTGCTCTACGGCATCTACGCGGGCTTCGACGCCAAGAAGCAGTGGGAGGGCCGGATCTGGCAGCCCTTCCTACAGGCCGAGACGTGGGAGATCTACATCATCCCCGGCCTGATCGGAACGCTGGAGGCGGCGGCCGTGGCCGCCGTGCTGGCGCTGGTCTTCGGCGCGGTGTTCGGCCTCGCCAGGCTCTCCGACCACAAGTGGATCAGAGTGCCCGCGGGCGTGGTGGTCGAGGTCTTCCGCGCCATCCCGCTGCTGCTGCTGATCTTCTTCATCTTCTACCTGGCGCCCACGATCTTCGGCGGCGGCGACTACGCCTTCATCGCGCTCGTCCTGGGCCTCATGCTCTACAACGGCTCGGTGCTGGCCGAGGTGGTCAGGGCCGGCGTGCTGGCCGTGCCCAAGGGCCAGTCGGAGGCGGCGTACGCGGTAGGCATGCGCAAGAACCAGGTCATGCGCCTGGTCCTGCTGCCGCAGGCGGTCACGGCCATGATGCCGGCGATCGTCAGCCAGCTCGTGGTCCTGCTCAAGGACACCGCGCTCGGCTACATCATCGCCTACGTCGACCTGCTCAACACCGGGTTCAAGATCCTGCCCGCGGCGTTCTTCGGCTCGCTCATCCCGGCCGCGATCGTCATCGGCATCATCTACATCGGCCTCAACATGGCGCTGAGCGCCCTGGCCACGTGGCTGGAGAAGCGCAGCAGGCGCAGCCGCAAGACCGCGGCGCCGCCGGTCGCCCCGCCCGCCGCGGGGATCATCGGCGGGGGTCCCTCCCAAGCGGGACCTGGCACGGAGGCCGTGGCCACGATGGAGTAACGGCCACGAGAGGCGTGGTTTTCCGGCAGGATGCGGCTATGCCTCTCTGGCCTTCTCCCATCTCCACCACCGACGTCGCGAGCTCGGGCCTGCGCCTGGCGTGGCCCACCGTCTCCGGCGACGAGGTCTGGTGGACCGAGGACCGGCCCGACGAGGGCGGCCGGACCACCATCGTCCACCGGGCGGCCGACGGCACGCGCACCGAGCTGCTGGCCGCCCCGTGGAACGCCCGCAGCAGAGTCCACGAGTACGGCGGCCAGCCGTACCTCGTCACGCCGCGCGGCGTGGTCTTCGTCGACATCACCGACCAGCGCCTCTACCTGATCACCTCGGGCGAACCCGAACCACTCACCCCCGACGACGGCTCCCGCTACGCCGACCTGCACCTCGGCGAGGACCGGCTGTGGTGCGTGCGCGAACGCCACGACGGCAAGGTCACCCGCGCGATCGTCTCCGTCCCCCTCGACGGCGGACCGGTCGAGGAGCTCGTGACAGGCAACGACTTCTACGCCTACCCCACGCTCTCCCCCGACGGCCTGCACCTGGCCTACATCTGCTGGAACCACCCGCGCATGCCGTGGAACGGCACCGAGCTGCGCATCACCCGCCTGGCCGACGGCAACTCCTGGACCGTCAAGGGCGGATCCAGCGAGTCGGTCCTCGCGCCGGCGTGGAAGGACGACAGCCACCTCTACCTCGTCTCCGACTGGTCGGGCTGGTGGAACCTCTACCAGATCGGCATCTACGGCACCTCCTCCCAGGCGCTCCACCCCGCCGAGGAGGAGTTCGGATCGCCGCTGTGGCAGCTGGGCGGCCGGCCGTACCTCGTGATGGCCGACGGGCGACTCGCGGTGCTCCACGGGCAGGGCGACCTGCGCCTCGGCCTCCTCGACCCGGAGACCGGCGAGCTGCGCGACCTCGACGTGCCCTACTCGGGGTGGGACCCGGCCCTGTCCGCCGACGGCACGACCCTGGCGGGGGTGGCGTACGGCGGGGCGATCCCCCGCTCGGTCGCCAGGATCGACACGGTCACCGGCAGGGTCGAAGGGCTGCGCCGCGACATCGCCGAACTGCCCGACGTCTCCTACCTGCCGACACCCGAGCCCGTCGAGTTCACCGGCCGGTTCGGCCGGCGGGTGCACGCCTTCCTCTACCGGCCGCTCCACGCCGAAGGTCCCGCCCCCTACGTGGTGTTCGTCCACGGCGGGCCGACCGCCCACAGCGGGTCCGCGCTCGACCTGGAGAAGGCGTTCTTCACCTCCCGCGGCATCGGCGTCATCGACGTCAACTACGGCGGGTCCACCGGGTACGGCAGGGCCTACCGCGACCGGCTGCGCGGGCAGTGGGGCATCGTCGACGTCGAGGACACCGTCGCCGCCGCCGAATGGCTGGTCGCCGAGGGGCACGCCGACCCGGCACACGTCGCCGTCCGAGGAGGCAGCGCGGGCGGCTGGACCGTGATGGCGGCCTGCTGCAGGTCGAACGTGTTCGCGGGCGGGGTGTCCTACTTCGGGGTGAGCGCGCTCGCCCCGCTCAACGCGCACACCCACGACTTCGAGTCGCGCTACACCGAGTGGCTGGTGGGGCCCGAGGATCCCGCGCTCTACGCCTCGCGGGAACCGCTCGCGCTGGCGGGCGGGGTGTCGTGCCCGATGCTGCTGCTCCAGGGGCTGGACGATCCGGTGGTGCCGCCCTCCCAGTCGTCGGCGTTCGCGGACGCGCTGTCGGAGCGTGGGGTGCCGTGCACGTATCTCGCGTTCGAGGGGGAGTCGCACGGTTTCCGCCGCACGGAGACCAGAACGGCGGCTCTGGCGGCGGAGCTGTCGTTCTACCAGCAGATCTTCACAATGGCATAGCCACACTCCCCACCCCGACACCCAGCACCCCGGCACGGCACCCGGCATCCTGGGGTGCCACGGGCGATCAGCCCTGGAGCGGCGTCCCCCACGCAGAGGGACAGCCACGACCACCTTCGGCGGCGGTCGTCATCACGGGCCGGTCTCCCACGCGCCGTTACGTGACATCCACCCACACGGCGAGGAAACCTCTCGGGCATCTCAGGCGGTGGTCGCCGTCGAACCCACCGCATCGGGAGAACCTCACCCGATCTCGAAGAACCCGGCCAACATCCCCGACGTGACGGCGGGCCACCGAAGTCCCGCTGGAGCATGCGTGGGAGGACGGGCGGTCACCGGTGACCCCGGTGGCCTCTCCCGTGCCGGGCCGTACAAGAAGCCGCTCCCGTGCCGGGCCGTGCAAGCCGCCCGTGCCGGGCCGTGCAAAAAGCCCCTCCCGTGCCGGGCCGTACAAGAAGCCGCTCCCGTGCCGGGCCGTGCAAGCCGCCCGCGCCGGGCCGTGCAAAGAAGGAGGAAGAACAGTCGCCGGCTAGCGGGCGAACTCGGTCGCTCGGGACTCGCGGACCACTGTGATGCGGATCTGGCCGGGGTAGGTGAGCTCCTCCTCCACCTGCTTGGCCACGTCGCGCGCGATCACCTGCGCCTGGATGTCGTCGATCGCGTCCGGCTTCACCATGACGCGGATCTCGCGCCCCGCCTGCATGGCGAACACCTTGTCCACCCCGTCGAACGAGGTGGCGATCTCCTCCAGCCGCTCGAGCCGCTTCACGTAGGCCTCCAGCGACTCGCGCCGCGCTCCTGGCCTGGACCCGCTGATCGCGTCGGCCGCCTGCGTGAGCACCGCCTCCACGGTCCGCACCTCGACCTCGTTGTGGTGCGCCTCGATCGCGTGGACGACGTCCTCGTGCTCGCCGTACCGCCGGGCGATCTCCGCGCCGATCAGCGCGTGGCTGCCCTCGACCTCGTGCGTCAGCGCCTTGCCGATGTCGTGCAGCAGCGCGCACCGCTTCATCAGCGGCTGGTTCATCTTGAGCTCGGCGGCCATGATGCCGGCGATGTGCGCCGACTCGATCAGGTGCTTGAGCACGTTCTGACCGTAGCTCGTGCGGTAGCGCAGCTGGCCGAGCAGCAAGGTCAGCTCTGGGTGCATGTCGGTGATTCCGAGCTCCACCAGCGCGTCCTCGCCCGCCCGGGCGCAGAGGTCCTGCACCTCCTGGCGGCTGCGGTCGTGGGCCTCCTCGATGCGCTGCGGGTGGATCCGCCCGTCGAGCACGAGCTTCTCCAGCGTCAGCCGCGCCGTCTCCCTCCGCACCGGGTCGAAGCAGGACAGCAGCACCGCCTCGGGCGTGTCATCGATGATCAGGTTCACCCCGGTCGTCGACTCGAACGCCCTGATGTTGCGCCCCTCACGACCGATGATCCGGCCCTTCATCTCGTCACCGGGCAGGTGCAGCACGCTGACCACGGACTCCGCCGTCTGCTCGGCCGCGACCCGCTGCACCGCCAGTGTCACGATCTTGGTGGCGCGCTTCTCGCCCTCCTTGCGCGCCTCGCCCTCGATCTCTCTGACGATCAGCGCGGCCTCGCGCTTGGCCTGGTTCTCGATCTCCTTGACCAGCTCGTTCTTGGCCTGCTCGGCCGTCAGCCCGGCCACCCGCTCGAGGATGGTTCTGCGCTCGTTCTCGACCTGCAGCAGTTCCTCACGCCGGTCGGCCAGCTCGGTCTCGGTCTCGGCCAGCTTCCTACCGCGCTCGACCTGTCTGCGCGTCTCCTCGTCGAGCCGCTGCTCCCGCTCGCCCAGGCGGTTCTCTCTCCGCTCCAGGTCGGCCCGCAGCTCCTTCAGCTCGGACTTCAGGATGCGGCTCTCCTCCTCGACCTCCTGCCGCATCTGCGCGGCCGACTCGGCCGCCACCTCGGACCTGCGCAAAATCTCAACGGCGTCGGACTGGGCCTTGTCCCTGATCTCCACGGCTTCGCGGCGCGCTTCCTCCAACTCCGCGTGCACCTCGGCCAGCGCGTCAGGCGACGGTTTGGACACCTTGGGCGGCGCCAGGGCGGCAGTGCGGCGCAGAAGTATGACAAACGCGACGATCATCACGCATGCCAGCAGCAGCACCGCAACCGCCAACACCACGACAGGCGTCTCCATGTGCGCCCCGCCCTCCTCGCGTCACAAATTTCCAAACGCCTCAGGAGGGGTCACGTGCACGGCACGGATCGCCCCATCGGTGTCTCCACCAGGACAAATATCAAGCCAAAGCGGACCGGGCGCCGACCTGGACAGCCGCCACCGTGTCGTTCATGGTCAATCGAGCTCGCTCGTCCGTAGTTCACCGGTATGGCAATCCGCACTGCGCGGAGTAACTCCTCACTGCCGTCGAGGTTATGCGTCGAAGAGGTAACGGGCAAGCAAAGACGTGTTGTCAAGCGTGTCCTACCACCGAATCGAGCACATACCGCACGATCTTGCCTGGAATGGCCGACATGCCGTCATTTACCCAGCTAATCCGCATCTGACGCACTTGAGCTATCCAGATCTCAGCAGCTCTTACCGACCCATGACCCGACCGCCGCAGCGACCCGAATACCCCCTGCGCACACGCCGAATCGGCCATCACCCACCCCGATCATTTCGGACATCCGACAACCTTCTTCACCGGCCCGCGCGGACCCCAGGCGGATCAGGTGGAACCCTCCGCCCGCCCGCCCTCCGGCCCGCCCGAGCCCGCGCACCGCCCCATCCGGGGGCAAACCCACGGCCACGTGGACGTCCGCGAACCTTCCCGCCCCGGCCATGCGACGGTCATGCCTCGGGGAAGTCGTCCTCGACGGCGACGCCCTCGTTCTCCAGCGCCTCGCGGACCACCCGGTAGGCCACTCCGGCCCCGTATCCCTTCCTCGCCAGCATCCCGGCCAGCCGCCGGGTACGGGCCTGCGGATCCAGGCCACGGGTCGAGGCGAGCTTGCGTTCCACGAGCCTGCGCGCCGTCTCGGCCTCCTGGTCGGTGTCGACGCGTTCGACGGCCTCGTTGACCGTGTCGCTGTCCACGCCCCTGTGCCGTAGCTCCGCCGCCAGCGCCCGCCGCGCGAGCCCGCGCCCGTGATGCCGCGAGTCCACCCACGCCTCGGCGAACGCCTCGTCGTTGATCAGCCCCAGCTCGGTGAACCGATCCAGTACGGCTTCCGCCGCCTCTCTCGGCACATCGCGCTTCCGCATCGCCTCGGCGAGCTGCGCCCTCGTCTTCGGCGCCATCGTGAGCAACCTCAGGCAGATGGCACGCGCGACCGACTCCGGGTCCGCCTCGGGACCGGAGCCCGCCACGGAACCTTCTTGCGGCCCATCCGCCCATCCGGCCGAACGCGCTCTCCCCGTCCCTCGCCGCGCCCCACCGGCACGCCGCCTTCCCCGGCCCCCGCGTCGCCCCTCATCAGGACCGTCTTCCGACTCATCGGGGCCGCGTCCTGAGGTCTCGCCGAACAGGCCGCCCGCGCCGCCACCCGGCCAGCCGCCCCTCGCAGAGCCGCCCCGCCGGCCGGCGCCGGAGTAACCGTCGTTTCCCTCACCGGACGCTCCGGCCGGGAATCCGCCCTCCTGCCATCCGCCAGTCCGCGGGTCGGAAGAGACGCTCTGGTGCTCCTCCGCGTGCCGGTCGCGGGAGATGTCCTGGCGCCGATCACCAGCCCGTTCGTCACCGGAGACCTCCGAACGCGACGCGCCACCCCGCTCGTCACGAGAGACCTCCGGCTGGCCCGCACCACCCCGTTCGCCACGGGAGACCTGTGGACGCGACGCCCCGACCCGCTCGTCGCGGGAGACCTCCGCCTGCCCTGCACCATCCCGTTCATCACGGGAGACCTCTGGCTGGCTCGCACCGATCCGCTCCTCGAGAGAGGCGTCCTGACGTGCTTCTCCGGCGTTTCGACGTCGAGGGACGGCATCTGGCCATCCCTCGGACGCCCCGGTCTGGGATCCGCCAACCTTCCGGAAGCCGGATGCCTTCCGGGAGTCAGACGCCCCGGAGCCGGTAGAACGGCCGTTGTAGGGAGTCGGCTCAGGCCATGCGCCATCAGGCGTCGAGTCGGACGAGCCGCCCTCGCCCCTGGCCCACGCGGGCGGCTCACCCACGGAGTCGAAGCTGTCACGTCCATGGGAGCGCCCAGCCCGCCCAGCGCCCCAAGCGCCGGATGAAGACACACCCCCCGCGGCAGAGGAGCCGTCTCCCCCGGAGGCGGTCCGCCCTCGAACGGATCGGGTCCCCGCATCGGCATCAGGCCAGCTGTCGTCCCGGTTGCGACGCGAACTCTTGCGGGAGCGCGACGTCCGGCGACGCCCCGACGAGCCGTCGTCTCCCGAGCCGAGCCCTCTGTCCAGGAAGTCGCCGTCGTCTCCCGACTCCAACCCGCCGTACGGCCGGCCACCGTCGTCCCCCGAGTCCAGCCACTCGTAGGAGCGGCCGCCGTCATCGCCCGAGCCAAGCCCTCCATCGGGAACGGCCCACTCACCCGACGACGATCGTGAACGGGGTCGACGTTTCGGACGCGGCCCCCGCTGCGCGACGTCCGGCCACGCACCCCAGTCGTGCGCCGCCCCCGGGTGGTCGGCCTCGTCGGCGGGCGGCCCGATCTGCGTCCTCCGAGATCGACCCGTGGACTGAACGCGAAGCCCAGGATCATGATCAGTTCCCTGGTCGCGGCTCAGGTCCTGGCCGCGGCTCAGGTCCTGATCGCGGTGGGAGCCTGCGTCGGTGCCGCGGCCAGCGTCGGCCTCGCGGTCAGCGCCGCGGCCGGCGTCAGCGTCGAGGTCGCCCTTAGTGTCGCGGTCGGCCTCCGTGCCGCGGTCAGAGCCAGCGTCGATGACGCGGCCAACGTCGGCATCGACGTCGCGGTCAGTGTCGCGATCGGCGTCCGTGCCGTGGTCAGAGCCAGTATCCCGGTCAGAGCCGGGAACCTGGTTGTGGTCGGCCGAAATGGTGCCGTCTCCACGGGTCCTGTCCGCCGTTCGGGGTGACGCTTCCATTGACGACAGGGCCTCCGCAGCGCCCTGCACGAGGTCGACACCCTGCGCAGACCCAACGTTCTCCTGAGGGAGGTCGCCCTCTTCTCTGCCCGACTGCGTGGTGTCCGCCCTCCCGCTCGGGGCGGGCGAGGCGGCCTGCTCCGGCGCCTCGTCCTGGGACCGGTCCTGGCTGGTTGCAGGGGGGTCGGCGGGCGGGTCAGCCTTGCTGGGGGGCGACCACGCTGGGCCGGTTCCGGCAAACGGCCACGCGGGGCAGTGCTCCGGCTCCTGACTTGTGGTGCCACGTGATCGGGTGGAGCAGGGCGCGGCGAGATCGGCGAAGCCGTCGGGGATCTCGCTCCAAGCGTTCGGGCCGGAGCCGCCCGCATCCCAGGCGTTCGGGCCGGACCCGCCCGAGTCCCACGTGTTCGGACCGGAGCCGTCCGCATCCCATGTGTTCGGACGGGATCCGCTCGTGTCCCAGGCGTTCGAGCCTGAGCTCCCCGTGTCCCAGGCGCCCGGACCAGAGCCGGTCACGTCCCAGGGGGCCGAGTCGCCCCTGTCCCAAGCGCCCGAACCGGGACCGCTCGGGCCCCAGGTGTTCACGCCGGAGCCGCTGGTGCCCGAGGCGCTCGGACTGGAGTCGTTCGCATCCCGGGACCGCGGGCTCCACGCCCCAGGATTCGGGCCCCAGCCGTCGGGCCGCCGACTGTGGCCCGGGCCCCAGCCGTCAGGATCGCGCACGCCCCAGGGGTCGGACTCACGCGCGGCCCACACACCGGAGCCCCGCGTGCCCCAGCCGTCAGGGGCCCGGTCGTCAGCACCCCATCCGTTCGATACCTGGTCGGCGGCGCCCCAGCCGCCGGGGCTGTTCTGGCCGAAAGCGTCCCTGGCGACGCCGTCGTCGCTGGTCCGGCCCATCCCGGCTGAGCCGTCGCCAGCCTGTGCGATGGCAGTGTCGTTGTCGAGAGACTCGCCGCTCGCGGGGTGGGGCGGAGAGTCCTCGAGGGAGCCGCGTGGGGCCTTGGGGCCGGAGCTGTCGGGACCCTGGCCTGCCCGTCGGCGGGCAGGGGGGTGTGGCGGAAGCGGCTCCGGGGTGGAACCGGGCGGCTTCTGGTCAGGGTCCGACGACATGCTCATGACTCAAACCGGATCAGACGTCACCAGGCTTGGGCGTGGAGGCCTTGGAACCGCGGCCCGTGGCGGCGGGGGCCGGAGGGGCGGCGGGAGCGGCGGCCTCGGCGGGGGCGTCGACCCGCGGGCCCACGCCCAGCTTCTCCTTGATCTTCTTCTCGATCTCGTTGGCCACGTCAGGGTGGTTGCGCAGGAAGTTGCGCGCGTTCTCCTTGCCCTGGCCGAGCTGGTCGCCCTCGTAGGTGTACCAGGCGCCCGACTTGCGAACGAAGCCGTGCTCCACGCCCATGTCGATGAGACCGCCCTCGCGGGAGATTCCCACGCCGTACAGGATGTCGAAGTCGGCGACGCGGAAGGGCGGCGCCATCTTGTTCTTGACGACCTTGACGCGGGTGCGGTTGCCGACCGCCTCCGTGCCGTCCTTCAGCGTCTCGATGCGGCGGATGTCGAGGCGGACCGAGGCGTAGAACTTCAGCGCCTTACCGCCGGTCGTGGTCTCGGGCGAGCCGAACATGACGCCGATCTTCTCGCGGAGCTGGTTGATGAAGATGGCGGTGGTGCCGGTGCTGTTGAGCGCGCCCGCGACCTTGCGCAGCGCCTGGGACATCAGGCGGGCCTGGAGACCGACGTGGCTGTCGCCCATCTCGCCCTCGATTTCGGCTTTGGGCACCAGGGCCGCGACCGAGTCGATGACGATGATGTCGACGGCACCCGAGCGGATCAGCATGTCGGCGATCTCGAGCGCCTGCTCACCCGTGTCGGGCTGGGAGACGAGCAGGGCGTCGGTGTCGACACCGAGCTTCTTGGCGTACTCGGGGTCGAGGGCGTGCTCGGCGTCGATGAACGCCGCGATGCCGCCGGCCCGCTGCGCGTTGGCCACCGCGTGCAGCGCCACCGTGGTCTTACCGCTGGACTCGGGACCGTAGACCTCGACGATGCGGCCCCTGGGGAAGCCGCCGATGCCGAGCGCCACGTCGAGCGCGATCGAACCGGTCGGGGTCACCTCGATGGGAGCCCTGGCGTCATCGCCGAGGCGCATGACGGAGCCCTTGCCGAACTGCCGCTCGATCTGTGCGAGGGCAGTCTCAAGGGCCTTCTCGCGGTCGTTGATAGCCATGGGAACTCCCCGGAGGGTCGTGGTCTGGTCGGTCGAGTGAAAGCTACGCGGTGGGACCGACAATTTTCCGCCGACCCGAGGAAGCCGCGGTCCGGCGCTTCTCATGGTAGCCGAACGGCTGTTCGATCGCGCCTCGAACACGCCAACAGTCACACCGGCCCCGACCGACATTCCCAGACAATACGCCGGGCCTGTTGCCATGGCGCTGACCTGGGGAGATCCTGGGAAAAAGGTCGAGAGGCGGCGACGTGACGAGCACGTACACCGGGCAGCGGCGCGCCCACCTGGAGGCGCTCGCGGCGTTGCTCCCCGACTGCGGGCTCGTCGGGCGGATGGTCGGTGGCGACGACCCCGTGCTGTGGGTGTGGCACCCGCGTACGGGCCGCCAGACCATCATCTTCGCCACTCCGTCGGCGACCGCGTGGGTCTTCCTGTGGTCCCCGGGCGGCCAGGGGCACGCCGACGATCTCGCCGGTACGGCGGAGGCGCTTCACACCTCGCTGGCCGAAGCCACCTGAGAGCCCCTAACAAAAATGATCTGGTCTGCGGCCGGCTCCTGCACCACCTCGCGTTCCCTGGCAGGAAGATCAGCGGACGAGGCGGCGCCAGCAGATGATCGCCGCGGCAAGGGTCATGAAAGCCTCGTGGATGTCGTCTTGTATCTCCCAGCGGATGCGCAGGCGACGGAACCAGTGCAGCAGCGCGAGCGTCTGCTCGATCATCCACCGATGCACGCCCAGGCCGGAGCGAACGGGCGCAATGCCCCGTAGCAGCGGCATGAGCTGGGTGACGTCGTTGCGGTTGCCGCCGGTCAGGCTGAGCGCGAGGGGATGCCTCCTTCCTGGCGTGATCACCGCGATACGGTGTCCGCGGCCGGCGGGCGACCCGGGCGAGACCGCCTACCGGCCGACGAAAGCCGCCCGCAGGCCCGCCACGGTGGACTCCAGGCCGTCGGCGGCGGCCCGGTCGAGAGAGGCCGTGAGCGTCTCGTCGTAGGTGGCGCCCGCCCCCTCCTTGCGCTCCCTGCCCGCGTCGGTGATCACGGTGTAGACGCCTCGGCGGTCGTTGGCGCACAGGTCGCGACGGGTCAGGCCGGAGGCCTCCAGCCGTCCGACCAGGCGGGTGACCGAGCTCTGGTTGAGCCCGAGCAGGTCGGCGAGCTCCTGCATGCGCAGTTCGCCGCCCACGGCCGTGGACAGATGACAGAGCGCCCTGTACTCCGAAAGGCCGAGACCGTGCCGCTGCAGCGCGGTGGACAGCTCGTACTCCACCCTGGCGTGCAGCCGTACCACCCCGACCCACATGTCGTCGTCGAGCGTCGCCATCTGTTCCTCCTTCGCGTGTTGACACCCACTCTATATGTATGCACAGAATATGCATGTACAAGCAATTAATGAAGGAGTTCAGTCCCCCATGGCATGGATCTACTTGCTCGTCGCCGCCGTGTTCGAGGTGGTCTTCGCCCTCGGCACCAACGCCACGGAAGGCTTCACCGTGCTCGGCCCCTCCTTGCTGACCATCGCCGCGGCGGCAGGCGGGATCTTCTTCCTCAGCCTGGCGCTCAGGACGCTGGACGTCGGCGTGGGCTACACCGTGTGGACCGGCATCGGCTCCGTGGGCACGGTCGTGCTCGGCACCCTGATCTTCGAGGAGGCGATGACGCCCGGCAAGGCCCTGGCGTTCGTCCTGATCATCGGCGGCGTCCTCGGCCTCAAGCTGGCCGACCGCCTCTCCCCCACCACGCCCACCGTCTGAGGAGTCACCACCATGGCCTGGATCCACCTTTCCATCGCGATCGTCTTCGAGATCGGCTTCGCGCTCGGCACCAACGCCACCCAGGGCTTCACCCGCCTGTGGCCGTCGGTCTTCACCCTGCTGGCCGCCGCGGGCGGGATCTTCACCCTCAGCCTCGCGCTCAGAACCCTCGACGTCGGCGTCGGCTACACCATCTGGACCGGCGTCGGCTCGATCGGCACCGTCGTCCTCGGCGCCCTCGTCTACAAGGAGAAGATCACCGCGCCCAAGCTGGTCTCCTTCGCCGCGATCATCGGCGGCGTCGTCCTGCTCAAGCTCGCCGCAGGTGCCTGAGCACGAAGGCGACCCGCTCCTCCACGGGGACGCGAGGCAGTTCGACCAGCTCGTAGCCGTAGTCGAGGTAGGCCGAGGACACGGACGCGTAGGTCCGCTCGGCCTCCTCGGGCGTCTGCTTCCGCTCGGCGTCGTTCTCGTAGATCTCCGGCCACGGGGGCGCGACGAAGACCGTGCGGTGGTAGCGGAAGCTCCTGGCCGCGGCGTCGACGTGGGCGGGCACCTGGCGCCCCTCCAGCCGCAGGTAGCCCGCGATGTCGGGCACCCCCCTGTCGAAGACGACCGTGCCCTCCCTGCTCGCGGCGAGCCGGTAGGAGCGCAGTTCGTGGCTCAGCATGAGCTCGGCGAACAGCTCGACGTCCTTCCACGGCAGCGCGAAGCCGCCGATCGCCACCTGGTCCTGGATGATCGCCCGTCCGGCCTCCTCCGAGGCGAACAGGCCCAGGCGGCCGATCAATGTGCTCTTGCCCGATCCCGGACCCCCGGTGAAGACGACGAGCCGAGGCCCGGCCGTACAGCACGAGCAGGTGTGCACCCGTTCCCCCCGAGCGGTCAGCGCAGTTTGCTGGAGACGTTCTCCACCTGGCACACCGCCCGCCAGACGTCCTTGGCGCTCTCGCCCTGCGCGAGGGCCTGCTCGACGGTGCGCCCTCCCAGCGGGGAGAGCACGTAGTCCTTGGCCCACGACTCGGCGTATTCGTCACCGAAGTGGGCGCGCATCCGTCTCCAGAACTCGGTCAGGCGCATCTACCCAGTATGGAACCGGCTCCAGACTGGGTAGGACATCGTGCATGGCGAAAACCCCCAAAACGGCGCCCAAGCCGTCAGCCACCGCCAGATCACATCGGGAGCGTCGCCGCAGCCTGCTCCTCCAGCAGCGGCTCGCCGTACAGAAGGAGAAGGCCGAACGTGCCGAGCGGCACGGCGGCCTGAGACGCGAACCCCGCGAGGGCGCACCGCGTACCCGCAGGGCATCACGGAGATAAGCGGTTACAGCACACGCGAGCCGTACATCTCTCCCAGATGGTCGGCGAGCAGCTCCAGCCGGGCGCCGTCGGGGTCCTTGAAGTAGATGGAGGCGCCGCTCTCGATCTGGTGCGGCACGCCGGCCATCTCCAGCTTGCCGCGCAGCCGCTCCCACGTCGCGGGGTCCACCGAGATCGCTATGTGGTGCAGCCCCCCGAGGACCTCCTGGTAAGGCCCGAGGTCGAGCCCGGGGAAGTCGAAGAAGGCCAGCAGGTTGCCGTTGCCGATGTCGAAGAAGAAGTGGTTGGAGCCCTTGTAGTCGCGGTTCTCGAAGATCTCGGTGAGGGGGAACTCCAGGAGCTCCTGGTAGAAACGGATCGTCCGCTCCACATCGGAGGAGATCAGCGCGAAGTGGTGCAGGCCGCGTGCGCTGCTCGATGGTCGGTGCGGTAGGAGGTACTCCCGCTTGATGCGCTCGCGATCAGCCTCGATGGCTGGATAGTCGATGGTCACGTCGCTCACCTCTCCCGCTCTATGTCCCCGGGAGTCCCCTCTCAATCGCGCATGGTGGCGACAATCTCCTTCACGATCTCGATGGTGGTGCCGGGGTGCAGGAAAGCGAAACGCGCGACGGTTTCGCCCTCCCAGCCGGTCGGGGTGACGAATCCGATCTGCCCGGCCAGCAGCCGCTCGGACCAGTCGTAGTAGTCCTGAGCGGTCCATCCAGGACGGCGGAAGAGAACGGCGGACAGTTCGGGCTCGCGGATGAGCTCCAGGTGGTCGCTCTCCCTGATCAGTTCGGCCGTCTCCCTCGCCAGGCTCAGCCCGCGCTCGACGGCCTCGGTGTAGGCGTCGGTGCCGTTGACCGCGAGCGAGAACCACAGCGGCAGGCCGCGGGCGCGCCTGGTCAGGTGGTAGGCGTAGTCGGTGGGGTTCCACTCGCCGCCGTCGGTGTGCAGGACGTCCAGGTAGGAGGCGTCCTGCGTGTGTACGGCACGCGCCAGGCCGGGATTGCGGTAAACGAGCGCGGCGCAGTCGAACGGGGCGAACAGCCACTTGTGCGGGTCGACCACGAACGAGTCGGCGTGCTCGATGCCTTCGTAGCGGTGCCGTACGGAAGGGGCGAACAGCCCCGCGCCGCCGTACGCGCCGTCGACGTGGAACCACAGGCCGCGCTCGCGCGCCACCTCGGCGACGCCCTTGAGGTCGTCGACGATGCCGGCGTTCGTGGTGCCCGAGGTGGCGACGACGCCGATGACGTTCTCCTGTCCCTCGAGCGCCTTCCGCAGGGACGCGCCCGTGAGACGGTGGTCCTCCGAGGGCACGACGAGCGCCTCGACGCCGATGATGCGCAGGGTGTTGGAGATCGAGGAGTGGGCCTGGTCGCTCACGGCGATCTTCGCGTTCGGCACGTTGGCCGTGTCCCTGGCCACGACAAGGGCGGACAGGTTGGCCGCGCTGCCGCCGGAGACGAAGCACCCGCCCGCGGTCTCGGGCAGGCCCGCGTAGTCGGCGATGAGGCGCAGGACCTGGTTCTCCGCGGCGATCGCGCCCGAGGCCTCCAGCCAGCTGATGCCCTGGAGCGAGGCGCAGGAGACGACCATGTCGAACAGCAGCGCGGCCTTGGTGGGGGCCGCGGGGATGAAGGACAGGAAGCGGTTGCTGTCGGCGGAGATGACCGCGCGGGACAGCTGCTGGTCGTAGATGTCCAGCACCTTGGCCGGGTCGGCGCCTTCCGGAGTGATGAGCCCGGCGAGCGCGGCCTCCAGCTTGTCCTTCTCGCCCGGATGGTCGAGGGGTACGGGGTCCAGGGCGAGGCGCTGCCTCATGTAGTCGAAGACCAGGGTGGTGAGGCGCTCGTCGTAGCTATGCACGCATGCAGTATGCGGATAAAAACGAAAAAATGGGAAATACCAGTCAAAGATCTTCAAATCTTCCTGTCCGGTACGGCATCGCGCGCGGCGGCTGGGCGTCGTTCCTCAGGGCTGCGCGCACCGTGCCGGGCCGCCCGGTCGAGGCCTGACACCGGCCAGCGCGCCGCGCGGCTTCGGAGAGGGGGCACAGTCGGCCTGAGCTGCCGGGATTCGGTTTTGTCGGTGCCAGAAGGCACCATGATGAGGTGACTGTCCTCGACCACTTCAGCAGGGTGACCCGTGACTGGTTCACCGGGGCCTTCGCGGCGCCCACGCCCGCTCAGCTGGGGGCGTGGGAGTCCATCGCGCGCGGCGACAACACGCTGGTCGTCGCGCCCACGGGTTCGGGCAAGACGCTCGCCGCGTTCCTGTGGTCGCTCGACAGGCTTGCCGCCGAGGCCCCCTCCCCCCCGGCCTCCGGCAAGGAGCCGAAGAAGTCCTGCAAGGTGCTCTACGTCTCGCCGCTGAAGGCGCTCGCCGTCGACGTGGAGCGCAACCTGCGGGCCCCGCTGGCGGGGATGAGGCAGACCGCGCGACGCCTCGGCCTCGCCGTACCCGAGATCTCGGTGGCGATCCGCTCGGGCGACACCTCGGCGGAGGACCGCAGGCGGTTCGCCGCCAAGCCGTCCGACATTCTCATCACGACGCCCGAATCGCTGTTCCTGCTGCTCACCAGCCAGGCCAGAGAGGCGCTGCGCGGCGTGGAGACGGTGATCGTCGACGAGGTGCACGCGGTCGCCGCCACCAAGCGCGGCGCGCACCTCGCGCTCAGCCTGGAGCGGCTCGACGCGCTCCTCGACAGGCCCGCCCAGCGCGTCGGGCTCTCGGCGACCGTGCGGCCCGTGAGCGAGGTGGCCGCCTTCCTCGGCGGCGCGCGCCCCGCGACCGTGGTGCAGCCGCCCTCCGACAAGCGTCTCGAGGTGGAGGTCGTCGTCCCGATCGAGGACATGACGGAGCTCGACGCGCAGCCGATGACCGATCCCGACGCCTTCGTCCAGGAGCCCGCGCGCAGGTCGATCTGGCCGCACGTGGAGGACCGGCTGTTCGATCTGATCGAGGCCCACAGCTCGACGATCGTCTTCGCCAACTCGCGGCGGCTGGCCGAGCGCCTGTGCACGCGGCTCAACGAGCTCGCCTACGAGCGCGAGCAGGGCGCGGAGGCGATCGACCTGTCGATATGGGAGACACCGCGCGACGAGCCCCCGGTCACCCGGCCACCGGCGGAGATGATGGCGCAGGCGGGGGCCAGCAAGGGCGCGGTTCCCGAGATCGTCCGCGCCCACCACGGCTCGGTGTCCAAGGAGGAAAGGTCGCAGATCGAGGAGGCGCTGAAGTCGGGCAGGCTGCCGGCGGTGGTCGCCACCTCCAGCCTGGAGCTGGGCATCGACATGGGCGCCGTCGACCTGGTGGCCTGCGTGGAGGCGCCACCGAGCGTGGCCAGCGGCCTGCAGCGGATCGGCAGGGCAGGGCACCAGGTGGGTGCGGTGTCCAAGGGCGTGATCTTCCCCAAGTACCGCGGCGACCTCATCCAGACGGCGGTGGTCGCCGAGCGGATGCGCAGCGGCGAGATCGAGGAGATGCGCTATCCGCGCAATCCGCTCGACGTGCTCGCCCAGCAGATCGTGGCGATGACGGCGCTCGACGACTGGACGGTCGAGGAGCTCGAAGAGGTGGTCAAGCGGGCGGCGCCCTACGCCACGCTGCCACGCAGCGCGCTGGAGGCGACGCTCGACATGCTCGCGGGCCGCTACCCGAGCGAGGAGTTCGCCGAGCTGCGCCCCCGGCTGGTGTGGGACAGGGTGACCGGCGTGCTGCAGGGGCGTCCAGGCGCTCAGCGGCTCGCCGTCACCAACGGCGGCACCATCCCCGACCGCGGGCTGTTCGGCGTGTTCCTGGTCGGCGAGAAGGGCTCCAGGGTCGGCGAGCTCGACGAGGAGATGGTCTACGAGTCGCGGGCCGGCGACGTGTTCGTGCTCGGCGCCACCTCATGGCGGATCGAGGACATCACGGCCGACCGGGTGCTGGTCTCCCCCGCGCCTGGCCAGCCCGGCAAGCTGCCGTTCTGGCACGGCGACGCACCCGGGCGGCCCGCCGAGCTGGGCAGGGCCATCGGAGCCTTCCTCCGCGAGCTGTCCTCCTCGGGAACCGCTCCCTCCAAGCAGGCCGCTTCCAAGCAGGTCGCCTCCGGGCAGGCTGTCTCCGGGCAGGCTGTCTCCGGGCAGGCTGTCTCCGGGCAGGCTGTCTCCAAGCAGGTCGCCTCCGGGCAGCGTACGGCGGGCGGCCGCGGCGCGGCTTCCACGGACGGCGCGGCCGGTTCGTCTTCGGGCCGCGGGTCCTCACCGGACGGCGGTTCTCCACCGGACGGCGGTTCTCCACCGGACGGCGGGTCTCCACCGGACGGCGTGATCGAGCGGATGCGGGCGGCGGGGCTAGACGAGTGGGCGGCGGGCAACCTGCTCGCCTATCTGGAGGAGCAGCGCGAGGCGACGGGCTACGTGCCCGACGACCGAACGCTGCTGGTCGAACGCTTCCACGACGAGCTGGGCGACTGGCGCGTGGTGATCCACTCTCCTTACGGCGCGCGCGTCCACGCCCCGTGGGCCCTGGCCATCAACCGGCGGCTGCGCGAGCGCTACGGCGTCGACGTGCAGGCCGTCCACTCCGACGACGGCATCGTGCTGCGCATCCCCGACACGCTGGCCGAACCGCCGAGCGATGTGGCCGCCTTCGACGCCGACGAGATCGAGCAGATCGTCACGGAGGAGCTCGGCGGTTCGGCGCTGTTCGCCTCACGCTTCAGGGAGTGCGCGGGGCGGTCGCTGCTGCTGCCCCGCCGTACCCCTGGCAAGCGCACCCCGCTGTGGCAGCAGCGCCAGCGGGCCGCCCACCTGCTCGGGGTGGCCTCGCAGTACGCGAGCTTCCCCGTGGTGCTGGAGACGATGCGCGAGTGCCTGCAGGACGTGTTCGACGTGCCGGGGCTCGTGCGGCTGATGCGTGACATCGCGGCGCGGCGGGTGCGGGTGGTGGAAGTGGAGACCTCGCAGGCCTCGCCGTTCGCGGCGTCGCTGCTGTTCCACTACATCGGCGCGTTCATGTACGAGGGCGACGCGCCGCTGGCCGAACGGCGGGCGCAGGCGCTCGCACTCGACACCAGTCTCCTCGCCGAACTGCTGGGCCAGGCCGACCTGCGCGAACTGCTCGATCCAGACGTGATCGCCGACGCCGAGCGGGAGCTGGCCAGGCTCGACAGGCCGCTGCGCGACGCCGAGGACCTCGCCGACCTGCTGCGCTCGCACGGGCCGCTGCTGGCCGCCGACGTGAGCGTGCGCGGCGGGGACCCCGCGTGGCTGGCCGACCTGGAGCGGGCACGCCGGGCGATCAGCGTGCGGATCGCGGGCGAGGACCAGTGGGCGGCGATCGAGGACGCGGCCAGGCTGCGTGACGCGCTCGGCGCACCCCTGCCCGTGGGCGTTCCGCACGCCTTCCTCGAGCCCGTCGCCGACCCGCTCGGCGACCTCGTGGCCAGGCACGCGCGCACCCGCACGCCCTTCCACGCCGCCACGGCGGCGACCAGGTTCGGGCTCGGCGTCGCGGTGGTCACCGACGCGCTGCGCCGTCTGGCCGCGCAGGGCAGGGTGGTGAGCGGCGAGTTCAGGCCGGGCGGCCGCGGCGAGGAGTGGTGCGACGCGGGTGTGCTGCGGATGCTCAGGCGCCGGTCGCTGGCGCGGCTGCGCAAGGAGGTCGAGCCGGTACCACCGGAGACGCTCGCGCTGTTCGCGCCGAGCTGGCACGGCATCTCGGGGCGCCCCGCATCCTCCGGCAGGGCAGGCTCCGCCGTCGGCGGGGCGATCGGCGCGGCCAGGTCGATGGACGCCCTGGTCAACGCCATCGAGCAACTGCAGGGCGCGGCGGTGCCCGCCTCCTCTCTCGAGACGCTGGTGCTGCCCTCGCGGGTGCCGGGCTACCACCCTACGCTCCTCGACGAGCTCACCTCCTCGGGAGAGGTCATCTGGGCAGGGCAGGGGTCGCTGCCGGGCGGCGACGGCTGGGTGTCGCTGTACTTCGCCGACACCGCCCCCCTGCTGCTCGCACCGCCCGCCGAGATCACCACGACGCCGCTGCACGAGCAGGTGCTCGACGTGCTCGGCGGCGGAGGCGCCCTGTTCTTCCGCGGGCTGTCCGACCGGGTGGGATCGCTGGACGACCTCACGCTGACCGCCGCCCTGTGGGACCTCGTCTGGTCGGGCAGGGTCTCCGGCGACACGCTCGCTCCGCTCAGGGCGACGCTCGGCTCGGGCCGGCCCGCGCACCGGCCCGCGACGACCCGGAGACGGCGGGCCGTCCTGCCGTCTCGGAGCGGCTCCCCGCTGGTCGGTGGCCGGTGGTGGCTGCTGCCCTCGCCGTCGCCCGACACCACGCAGCGGGCGCACGCGCAGGCGGAGGCCCTGCTCGAACGGCACGGCGTGGTGACGCGCGGAGCGGTGATGGCCGAGCGGCTACCCGGCGGGTTCGCCGCCGTCTACCAGGTCCTGCGTGCGTTCGAGGAGAGCGGGCGATGCCGGCGGGGCTACTTCGTCGAGGGGCTCGGCGGGGCGCAGTTCGCCCTGCCAGGGGCCGTCGACCGGATGCGCGCGCTGTCACCGGACGCCACCGGCGGGTCCGGTTTCCACGGGGCTCCTTCCGGCGGGCCGGATCCTTCGACCTCGGTCGGGCTCGGGGACGGGTCGGGTCAGCGCGCGGTGGTGCTGGCGGCGGCCGACCCCGCCAACCCCTACGGCGCGGCGCTCCCCTGGCCCGCGCATCCGGGAGACGTGGGGCACAAGCCGGGTCGCAAGGCGGGCGGGCTGGTCGTGCTCGTCGACGGGCATCTCGTGCTGTACGTCGAGCGGGGCGGGAAGACGTTGCTGTCGTTCGCCGATGACGGACGGCTGCAGCCCGCGGTCGACGCGTTGGCGCTGGCCGTACGGGATGGGGCGCTCGGGAAGCTGACGGTGGAGCGGGCCGACGGCGGGTCGATCAACGAGTCGCCGCTGGCGGCGGCGCTGGAGACGGCCGGATTCCACCCCACTCCCCGCGGTCTCCGCCTCCGCGCCTGACCCCCGGCGGTTCCCACTCGGGGCGGCCCTCGATCGGGACGCGGCGGGCGCGCTCGTCCTGGAGCGCCCTTTCCGGCGCCGGTCTCCACACCCGACCCCGGCGAGCCGCCGCGTTCTTCGGATGGGCGGGCGTGGCGGTCGGCCTGGTCACCGGTGTGCTGTTCGCGTGGGGGTTCGGGCTGCTGACCGAGCGTAGGCTGCGCACCCACGGGCCCGAACTGCTCGACATGATGCGCACCGGCCGCCGGCCTGCGTCGGCGTTCGGCTTCATGGCGATGCCGGAGATGTCCAGGCGGGGCAAGACCATGAGCATGCTCTGCTGGTCGTTCGGCCCGATCCCGCTGGTGCCGCAGGGGATCGTGGCGGGCGTCTGAGCCCCGCCCGAAGGAGCCCGGGAGGCCGGGAGGCCGGGAGGCCGGGAGGCCGGGAGGCCGGGAGGCCGGAGGAGTGTGTGAAGGAGCATGGGAGGAGGGCGTGAAGGGAAGTGCCGCTCGCTCCGGAGAACGGGCTACGGTGATCGTCATGGTGTGGACAGCGGCGGAAATTCCCGATCTGTCGGGCAAGACGGCGATCGTGACGGGAGCCAACAGCGGCCTCGGCATGATCACGGCGGGCGAGCTGGCGAGGCGCGGTGCCACCACCGTGCTGGCCTGCAGGGACACGGCGAGAGGCGAGAGCGCGCGGAAGCGCATGCTCCTGGCGGCGCCCAAGGGTGCCATCGAGGTGCGGCGGCTGGACCTGGCCGACCTGTCCTCTGTGCGGGAGTTCGCGGCGGGCATCGCCGGCGACGTCGACATCCTGGTCAACAACGCGGGCGTGATGGCGCTGCCGTACAGGAAGACGGCCGACGGGTTCGAGATGCAGTTCGGCACGAACCATCTGGGGCACTTCGCGCTGACCGGGCTGCTGCTGCCGCGCCTGCGCGGCGGCAGGGTGGTGACGGTGAGCAGCCTGACGCACGTGGCGGGGCGCATGAGGTTCGACGACCTCAACAGCGAGCTGGGCTACCACAAGTGGCTGGCCTACGGGCAGTCGAAGCTGGCCAACCTGCTGTTCGCCTACGAGCTGCAGCGGCGGGCGGGAAACGTGCTGACCAGCGTGGCGGCGCATCCTGGCTACGCCTCCACGAACCTGCAGGCGACCGGTCCGCGCATGGCGGGCAACCGGTTCATGGAGGTGGGGCAGAAGGTCGCCAACGCCCTCTTCGCGCAGAGCGCGGGCCGGGGAGCGTTGCCGGTGCTGTACGCGGCGACGGTGCGGGGCCTGCCGGGCGGGAGCTTCGTGGGGCCCGGCGGACCGTTCGAGGTGTGGGGGTATCCGCAGATCGTCGATTCCTCTCCCGCGTCGAAGGATCTGAACGCCGCGGCGAAGTTGTGGGAAGTTTCGGAAGAATTCACAAATGTTCACTTTGATGTGAACGGGTAGGGCACACTGCCCGCATGGGCGATCTTGCTGTTGCGGAGGTGTGCGGCAGGTTCGGGCTCGGGCGTGCGGTCACGCGAGGTCTGCGGTTGGCCGGTTACCACCACAACGAGGTCTGGCGGATCGACACGACCACCGGCGCCTACGCGGTGAAGCGGCTGGGGTGGGCGCCTTCCGACACGGCGATCGAGATCGAGCGGGCGGCGCTGGCCGCCGGGGTGCCGATGCCCGGGCCCGTGCAGGAGACCGCCACCGGGCGGTACACGGCGGAGATCGACGGCGGCGTGGTGCGCGTGCACAGGTGGATGGACGGCCGCGCTCCCGGCGCCGCCGACCTGACCCCCGCGCTCGCCCGCCGGGTGGGTGCCCTGCTGTCGGCCGTCCACCGCGCCGGGTCCGCTGGACCCGCCCGGCAGGCCGAAGCCGAGACCGCGCACACCGGAACCGACACCGTGCACGCCAGAACCGACACCGCCCACACCGGAACCCACACCGTGCACGCCAGAACCGACACCGTGCACGCCGGAACCGACACCGTGCACGCCGGAACCGACACCGCCCACACCGGAACCGACACCGTGCACGCCGGAACCGACACCGCCCACACCGGAACCCACACGGTGCACGCCGGAGCCGACACCGCCCAGGAGGAGGGCAGGTCGAGGGCCGTCGCGCCGTACCCGGCGGGTGAGCTGCTCGCGGCGACGGAACGGCCCGCGGGGCGGGGCACGCCGGTGCGCTCGCACGGGGACCTGCATCCCAAGAACGCCCTGCTGCGCTCCGACGGCTCGCTGGCGCTGCTCGACTGGGACACCGCCGGCGGCTATCTCGCCGAACGGGAGGCCGTCGGCGTCGCGCTCGACTGGGCGACGCGCGTGGACGGCTCCTTCGACCTGGAACGCTTCGACGCCGCCGTCGAGGGCTACCGGGAGGGCGGCGGGAAGGTCCCCGCTGAGCCGTGGGTGTTCGGCGGGTGGGCGCGCGGCTATCTGGACTTCCTCGGCCGGGCCGGTGAGGAGGAGGGCGAGCGGACCCAGGCCAGGCTGGGCATGCTCGCCACCACCCTGCACGACCTGGTCAAACGGCTCGCCTGACCGCCGCCTCGGGCCAGGCGAGCCGCCTCGGGCCAGGCACACCGCCTCGGGCCAGGCACACCGCCTCGGGTCAGGCGGCGGTCTTCGCGGCGATCGTCTCCACGCCCACGAGGTCGTCGGGCAGCGCGTCGGGCACGTCGGCGTCGAAGCGGGCCAGCCGCCGCACCCGCAGCGCCCCCGCGACCACCAGGACCATGGCGACCGCGCACACCAGGTAGAGGAACGCGATCCCTCTCCCCTCGCCCACGCCGATCACCGCGCCGACCGTGGACGCCAGCGCGCCGCCCGAGGCCAGCATCGGGTCGAACAGCGCCGCGCCCAGCGGTGCGACGAGCCCCATCCCGATCGGCAGCGTCGACCAGGCGACGAGCGTGTTCAGCGCGAACACCCGCCCGTGGTACCGGTACGGCACCTTGATCTGGACGATCAGCGAGTAGATCCCGTTCATGAGCGTCAGGAAGTACGTGATCGCGAACGCGCCTGCCCCGACCAGCATCACCGACGGGGCGAGCCCGGTGACGACGCTTCCCGCCGCGATCGCCAGCGTCGTCAGCAGCACGCCCCTGAACCTGCGTCTGGGCGGCCCGCCCCACACGGCCATGGTCAGGCCGCCGAGCAGCACGCCGAGCCCGGTCACCACGGAGACCGCGCTCACCTCGCGCAGCGTGGCGAAGGTGAGGACCAGCGGCGAGACCAGCAGCAGGAGCGGTGAGAGGAAGATGTTCAGCACCGCGAACCAGCCCAGCATGGCCCGCAGGCCGTGCGCGTGCCAGGTGTAGGCGAAACCCTTGCGGATCTCGGTGGACAGCGGCTCACGCGGGCGCCACGGCAGCGTGTCGGGGAAGCGGACGAGCAGCACGACCAGTACGGCGAAGACGTAGCTGGCCACGTCGAGGGCGACGATGCCGCCGAGGCCGATCCACGCCAGGAGTCCCGCCGCCATGAGCGGGACGACGAGCTGGGCGACGCCGTTGGTCATCTGGGTGATGCCGACGGCGTGCCCGAGGTAGCGCTTGGGCACGAGCTGCGGCACGGCCGAGGAGTAGGCGAGGCGTTGGAAGCAGGTGGCGACGGACAGGGCGACGATCAGGCCGTAGATCTGCCAGAGCCGCAGGTCGCCGAAGAAGATCAGTACGGCGAGCACGCCCTGGATCGCGGCCGCGCACACGTCGGAGAAGAGCAGCACCCGCCTGCGGTCTCCCCTGTCGACGATCGCCCCAGCCAGCGGCGAGATGAGCAGCCCGGCCAGGTTGAGCACGGCCAGGATGGAGAACTGGGCGATCGACCCCGAATCGACCAGGACGGTGATCGGCAGCGCCCAGCCGGTGAGCGCCGACCCGATCATCGAGATCTGCTGTCCGGAGGCGATGGTGAGGAAGCGCCGCATGCTGGGCGCCGGGGACGTGGACGCGGCGGCCGGCTGGTCAGGCGTGGAGACGGCGTGCACCCACCACGAGGAGGACCGGTCGGTGGGTTCGAGCCGCCGGTGGGTGCGCAGGACGGCGGCGAGCTCGGCGGCGCGGTAGCGCAGGAAGTAGTGGCCGCCCTCGTCCAGGACGACCAGCGCCGTGGTGTCGCCGAGGAAGCCCCATTCGCGGTAGCGCTCCTCGTAGTAGTCGGTGGCGGGGTCGCGCTCGCCGATCACCGAGATGATCGGGGCGCGCAGCCTGGGTCTGTCCTGCTCGTGGAAGAGCGAGGTGAAGTACTTCTCCGCCGCTTTCGAGTCGTGCCGCATCGTCCTGATGATGCGGTCGGCGACGCCTGGCTCGAGCTCCTCCAGGTCCACCCCCCGCGCCTTGAGCCGGTTGATGTCGGTCTGGTAGGAGCTGAGCCGGTCCATCAGCCCGAAGCGCCGCCATCCGCGCGGCCGGGCGAAGGGGAAGATCGCCCCGATGTAGAGCGCCTCCAGCGTACGGCCGGCCGCCTCGACCCGCCTGGCCAGCTCGACGGCGAGCGCGGCGCCCACCCCGCAGTGGCCGTAGATCACCAGCGGTCCTTCGATGCGGAGGATCTCCTCGGTGGTCCTGGCGGCCAGTTCCTCGAACTCCATCGCCTCCTCGTCCAGGCCGACGTCGTGCCCGGGGATGGCCAGGGCGTAGAGGGCCTGGTCGGAGGGGAGCGCGTCGGCCAGCGGCTGGTAGACGATCGCGCTGCCCGAGCCGTACGGCACGCAGACGTAGGTGACGGACGCGGTGCGCGGGCCCGTCAGCCGTTGCAGCAGCGGGCGCGGCAGGTCGGCCGCCGTCTCCAGGAAGGCCGCGATCTCGCGGACCGTCCTGTAGGTGAACAGGTCCACGAGCCCGAGCGGGCCGATGCCCGCCTTGCGCAGCCTGGCCACGACCTGGATGGCCAGAAGGGAGTGCCCGCCCAGGTCGAAGAAGTCGTCGTCGACGCCCACCCGCTCGGCTTCGAGGATCTCGGCCCACACGCCGGCGATGACCTGCTCGGCGGGTGTCGAGGGCGGGGCGTAGGCGACGTCCGAGGTCAGCACGGGCTCGGGCAGCGCCTTGCGGTCGAGCTTGCCGTTCGGGGTGAGCGGCAGGGCGTCGAGCCGGACGAACAGCGAGGGCAGCATGTACTCGGGCAGGAACCCGCGGATCGCGGCCCTGACCTGCGCCGGCTCGGACGGCCCGCCGACGAGGTAGGCGACGAGCTTGTCGGCGCGGACGACCACGACGGCCTCGCTCGCGCCCGCCTTCTCACGCAGCGCCGTCTCGATCTCGCCCAGCTCGATGCGCAGGCCGCGCAGCTTGACCTGGTTGTCGAGGCGGCCGAGGAACTCGATGGTGCCGTCGGGCAGCCAGCGGGCCGCGTCGCCCGTCCTGTACCGCCCGCCGGCGAAGCGGGCGGCGGTCAGCTCGGGACGGTCGTGGTAGCCGAGCGCGACGCCGACGCCGCCGATGTGCAGCTCGCCGGGCACCCCGACGGGAACCGGCGCGCCGTGCCTGTCCAGGACGTGCAGCGTGATGTTCTGGATGGGCGAGCCGATCGGTACGGCGGCCCGTCCCTCCAGCTTTTCGAGCGTGCACTGCCATGACGAGACGTCGATGGCGGCCTCGGTCGGGCCGTACAGGTTGTGCAGCTCGGCCGGCAGCGCGCGCAGGCAGCGGGCGGCCAGGTCGACGGGCAGTTCCTCGCCGCTGCAGATGATCGTGCGCAGCGAGGTGCAGGTGGCCACGCCCTCCTCGGCGAGGAACACCGCCAGCATGGAGGGCACGAAGTGCAGCGTGGTGACGTGCTCGGCGTTGATGAGGTCACGCAGGTAGGCGGGGTCCTTGTGGCCGCCGGGCGCCGCGAGGACGAGGCGTGCCCCCGCGATCAGCGGCCAGAAGAACTCCCACACCGAGACGTCGAAGCCGGCGGGGGTCTTCTGCAGCACCACGTCGCCGGCGGTGAGCAGGTAGCGCTTCTGCATCCAGTCGAGGCGGTTGACGATGCCGTGGTGGCCGTTGGGGACGCCCTTCGGCTTGCCCGTCGAGCCCGAGGTGTAGATCATGTAGGCCGCCTCGCCCTGGGCGGCCTCCAGAGCGGAGGTGGGCCGGCCGGCCCAGATCTCCTGGTCGTCGAGCGGCAGGATGGTCGCGCCGCCCGAGACCAGCAGGGGCGCGAGGTGGGTCTGGGTGAGCACGAACGGCGCGGCGGCGTCGGCGAGCATGAACGCCAGGCGGTCTTCGGGGTACTCGGGGTCGAGCGGCACGTAGGCGGCGCCGGACTTGAGGATGCCGAGCAGGCCGACGACGAGTTCGAGCGAGCGTTCGGCGCAGATGGCGACCAGCGGGCCCGCCCCGAGGTCGGTGAGCAGGCCGGCCACCTGGTTGGCGCGCTCGTCCAGCTCGCGGTAGGTCAATGAGCGGCCGTCGAAGGTGACGGCCACCGCGTCGGGTGTCCGCGCCACCTGTTCCTCGACCAGGCCGTGCAGCGTCTGGTGGGCGGGATAGTCCGCTTCGGTGGCGTTCCACGCGGCGATCTCGGAGATGTCGCCCAGGGGCAGGCGGCTCACCCGCAGGTCGGGCGTGTCCACGGCGGCTCGCACCAGCGCCCCGAAGTGGCCGGCGATCCGCGCGACGGTGTCGGCCGAGAAGAGCGTGGTCTTGTAGGTGAAGGCGCACGCCAGCCCGTCACCGGCCGGTACGACGTACAGCTCCAGGTCGTACCTAGACGAACCTGGGCGCAGCGGGAAGTCGTCCTCGCCCGCCGCCAGGTCGTGCATCGAGAACAACGTGTCGACCAGCGGCTGCCTGCTCGGGTCGCGTGGCACGCCGAGCGCGTCGACCAGCGTGGTGAACGGCAGTTCCTGGTGGTCGAGCGCGTCGACGACCATGTCCTTGGTCCTGCCGAGCAGGTCGGCGAAGCTCGGGTCGTCGTCGAGCGTGGCGCGCAGCACGAGCGTGTTGACGAACATGCCGACCACGTCGTCGAGTTCGGGGCGCGTCCTGCCCGCCACGGGGGTGGCGACGGCCACGTCGTCCTGGGCCGACAGGCGCGCCAGCAGCACGTGGAAGACGGCGAGCAGCGCCATGAACGGCGTCGCGCCGTGCCGCCTGGCCAGCTCGGCGACGCGTTCGGTCAGCTCGGCGTCCAGCTCGTGCACGTGGGTGGCGCCGTCGAAGCGCTGCTGGGCCGGTCGAGCGCGGTCGGCGGGCAGTTCGGCGCGCGGCAGCCCGTCGAGCTGGGCGCGCCAGTAGTCGAGCTCCCGCTCGAAGGGCCGCTCGCGCAGCCACAGCGCGACGTCGCCGAACCTGACGGCGGGCGCGGCGGGGCTCTCGCCCCTGTAGAGCGCCAGCAGGTCGCGCATGAGGAGCTGCGCCGACTGTCCGTCGGCCACGAGGTGGTGCACGAGCAGGGTGAGCACGTGGTGGCGGTCGTCGAGCGTCACCGCGAGCGCCGTGAGCAGCGGGCCTCGCGCCAGGTCGAGCGGTACGGCGGCGGCCGCCCCGATCAGCGCGGCGGCCTCGTCGTCGTCGGCGGCCCGCTCGATCGCGAGCGGGACCTCGGCGGCGTCCGCCACGTGGACGGCGGGCGTCCCCTCCTCGCTCGTGGGGAACCGGTGGCGCAGGCTCTCGTGCCGTCTCGGCAGTTCGTCGAGCGCGGCGCGCAGCCGTTCCTCGTCGAGCGGTTCGCGCAGCCGTACGGCGAGGGTGATCGTGTAGGTGGCGGTGCCGGGCGACAGGTGCTCCATGAACCACAGCGGCTCCTGGGCGGGGGCCAGCGGCGGCGGGCTGCCCTCGGGCCTGCGCGGGATGGCCTGCGCGGACTGCCTGCCCTGCAACCTGCGCCGCAGCAGCTCTCTCTTGGCGCCTGACAGGTCGACGACGGACATCAGCTCAGCCCTTCGATGACGGCTCTGAGTGCGTTCATGAAGAGGGCGGCGTCCCTGCCGTTGATCAGGCGGTGGTCGTAGGCCAGCCCGATGTCGGCCACGGTGCCCTCCTGCGGGGCGGTCACGGCCAGCGCGCACGCGGTCCCGGGGAAGACGAACGGGACGGCGAGGACGACGCCGCCGTCGGTGTGCAGCGTGACGACGAAGTTGGCGCCCGTGAGGTCCGACTCCTTGAAGTCGCCGGTGGTGGCCGCCACCCTGTGCCGCATGAGCGCGGACGCGATCTCCTTGGTGGTACGGCCGGCCGCGTCGTGGATGACCGGCACGTAGAGCCCCTCCCCCATGTCGACGGTGACCCCGATGTCGGGGGCGCGCGACAGGCGGGCCGTCGTGCCGTCCAGGGCGGCGAAGAAGAGCGGGAAGCCTCCGTGGAGGCCCGCGACCGCCTGGACGAAGATCTCGGCCAGTCCGACGGGCCGTCTGACGGCTCTCGTCTGGGCGGCCGCATGGTCGAGCGCGCCTGCCAGGTCCATGCGGACGGCCAGGTAGGCGGCGGGAATCGTCCGGTGCGACTGCTCCACCGCCCTCGCGACCGCGCGCTGGACCTTGGACAGCTCGTGGACGAGCCCGAGCATCCGCTCGACGTCGGTCTTCCTGACCAGCTCCAGGCCGAGCGCGTGAATCCGCTCCATGGGGACGCCGAGCTCGTCGATGAGCCGTTGAGCCGGTGCGGTGATCAGGGGTCCTGACGCGGTCGGGTCCGCGGCCGCCGGTTCCGTGGCCGGTCCCGCCGGGCCAGGGGTGGGGGTCACCGCGCGGTCCTCGACGGCGGCTGCATCGGCGGCCCTGTCCGCGGGCTCGTCGGCCCTCTCGCCGGCGCTCTCGCCGGCGATCCGGGCGATGACCTCGTCCGGGCGGCACCACGCGCCCGCGCGCACCACGTGCCGGAGGACTCCCGAGGCGTCGGCGGGCAGTTCCTCCGCCGCCTTCGAGGTCTCCACGACGGCGACCATGTCGTCCTCGTGGACCGGGGAGCCGTCCGCCACCAGCCACTCGACCAGCAGGTACTCGGTGTCGTTGTTGTTCAGCTTGGGCACGCGCAGCTCAGCCACGGAGCGTCTCCCTGATCACGCGGTGGATCGCGGACTCCGACACCAGCACCTCGTCCTCCAGGTGCGCGGCGGTCGGGATGACGGAGTCGGCGGAGTGGACGAGGGTGACGGGGCCTGCCAGGCGCTCCCAATGCCGCCGGTGGACCTGGTGGGCGACCTCGGCGCCCCAGGTCCCGCCCGCGCTGCTCTCCTCGACGACGAAGACGTGCCGCGCGTACGGCATCGCCACGTCGAAGGGGTAGAGGCGGGAGGGCACCAGCAGCGTGCAGACGATCTCCTCCTCGAGCAGGAGCGAGCGCATCGCGGCCAGCGCCCTGTGGGCGGTCCCGCCGGTGGCGACAATCACGCAGTCTGGCTCGGCGTCGAGGGACACCGTGGCCACGCCGTCCGCGACCGACACGGAGAAGGGCGCGGGCACGGCGTGCATGGGCCGCGTGTAGAGGACCTTGTCCTCGAACAGCACGCACGGCTCCTGCCGGAGCAGCATGTCGGTGAGCACCGCGAGGTTGTCGTGGAAGGGCGACATCTCGTAGAGCGAGAGGCCGGGGATGCCGACGAAGTGCTTCTGCAGGCTCTGGCTGTGCGTGGGGCCGTAGCCCCTGCCGCCTCCGACGGGGCAGCGCACGATCATGCGCATGGGGACGCGCGAGCCGTACATGGAGACGGACTTGGCGGCGAAGTTCATGATCTGGTCGAAGGCGAGCGCCGCGAAGTCGCCGAACATGATCTCGACGATCGCCGCGTCGCCGGACAGCGCGAGGCCCGCGGCGACGCCGGTGATGGCGCTCTCGCTGATCGGCGTGGACAGCACGCGGCCGGGAAAGCGGGTGGACAGTCCTCGGGTGATCTTGAAGGCGCCGCCGTAGGGGTCGGCGACGTCCTCGCCCAGCAGGTACAGGTCGTCCGCGGCCGCCATCACCTCGTGGAGCGCGGCGTTGAGGTTCTCCGAGACCCTCATCGCGTCTCCCACCTGGACAGCGGGCGGGCCATGACGTCGGCGGCGACCGCCTCGATTCGGGCCTCGGCCTCGGCCTCGAGAGCTTCGAGGCGCGGCGAGAGGAGCTTGTCCCGCCAGTCCACGCCGATGGCGTGCGCGGGCCTGGTGTCGTCGCCCTTGCTGTGCGGGCCGAGCCGGTGCGTGACGAACTCGACCACGGCGGGCCCGCCCTGCCGCACCGCCGCCACCAGGGGCGCGAGCCGGTCCCTGATCGCGTCGACGTCAGCACCCTCGACCAGCGCGTGCGTGATGCCGAACGCCGCCGCTCGGCCCTCGATCGTGCCCGCCAGGTTCGCCGACGTCGGTGTCGACTGGGCGATGCCGTTGTTCTCGACGACCACCAGCAGCGGCAGCCGCCAGAGCGCGGCCAGGTTCAGCGCCTCGTAGACCGACCCCTCGCCGAACGTGCCGTCGCCGATGTAGGCGCAGGCCAGGCGGCCCGGCTCGGTGCGCTTGAGATGCAGCGCGACGCCGGCCGCCACGGGCAGGCTCTCTCCCTGGACGCCCGTGGACAGGTAGCGGTCGCGGCGGATGTGCTGGCTGCCGCCCACCCCCGAGCACACCGCGCCCTCACGCCCCATGATCTCGGCCAGCAGGCCTTCGGGGTCGTCGAAGCGGGCCAGGTAGTGGCCGTGGCCGCGGTGGTTGCTGAAGACGTGGTCGGCCGGGTCGAGCAGGCCCTCGACGGCCACAGGGACGTACTCCTGGCCGAGGCACGTGTGCGTGGTGCCGTTGAGCAGGCCCCTGCCGAACAGGTCGAGGAGCTTGCGCTCGAAGGCACGGATCATGAGCATCCGCGAGAGGTCCGCGTCGATCACCGCCTGATCACTCCGAGGACCCCTGCGATCGTGGGGTTGTCGAAGAAGTCGTCGAGCTCGACCTCGATGTTCAGCCGCTTGCGCATGCGGGCGATGATCTGGGTGATGGTCAGCGAGTGGCCGCCGAGGTCGAAGATGTCGTCGTGAGGCTCGATCGGCGACAGCTGGAGGACCTCCTCCCAGATCGCGGTGAGCCCGGCGAGCAGCGGATCGTCCCCGAGCCCTGGCGAGCTCTCGGAACCGCCCACGGGATCCGCCGAGCCCGCCGAGTCCAGGGTGGCCGTGGAGGCGGCAGCCGGGAGGGCGGCCGCGGGCAGCGGCACGGACGGGTCCCCTGCCACCTTCTCCAGCCACGCGCGCAGTCCGGCGACGATCGGCCGCGGGTCGGGCAGCTCGAGTGCGTCGTAGCGCAGGCTCGCCGCCAGCCCGGCCGGCCCGTCGAGGAGCTGGAGCTGGAAGGCGCCCCGGACGGCCCCGTTGAAGGCGAGCCAGTCCACCCGCTCGTCGCCTCCTCCGCGCCGGTAGCTGACCGACACGGGAGCCAGCGCCGCGTGCGGTTTGAGACCCTGCACCGCCCTGGCAAGCGGCACCCGCCGGTGCCGGTAGATCTCGCGCAACTCGGCCCGCAGCGACCCGGCGAACACCGCGAACGGCGTGCCTGGCCTGGGCTCGGAGAACAGCGGCAGCTCGTTGACGAACGGGCCGATGCGGTCCTCCTCATCAGGGGTGCGGGTGGACAGGTCGATCGCGGTGACGACCGTGGTGTTGCCGTACGAGCCGAGGACGGCGTGCAGCGCCGCCATCAGCACCTCGAATCTGGTGAGTCCCGCGATGTCGGGCACGTCGAGCGGGAACTCCAGCACCCGTCCCTCACCCGCGCGCCGCGAGCGCAGCACCCCGCCCGGCACGAGCACCTCGGCCGGCGCGCGCCACCTGGACGCCCAGAACGCGCGGGCATCGTCGGCGGGGGCCTCCCTGGGGGTGACGGGCTCCAGCGGGGGCAGGACCTCGCCCCGGTAGGCGGCCAGCAGGTCGGCGACGAGCACCTCCTTGGAGCGGCCGTCGAAGACCGCGTGGTGGGCCACGACCCGCAGCGAACGGCCGGACAGCGTGAACCTGACGAGCGGGCCGCGGGCGAGGTCGAAAGCCTCCGCCCGCTCCTCGAAGGACAGGGCCGGCGGCTCCTGCGCGAGCACCAGCCGCGGCACGCCGTCGCTTTTGGCGAAGGCCATGCCGAGCAGCGGATGCCGCTCGACCAGCGCGGCGCACGCCTTGGCCAGCGCCCCCTCGTCGACGGGCGCTTCGAGCCTGATCACGAGCGGCATGTGGTACGCCGATCCCGCGGCGGCCAGCTCGTTGATCCAGATCCCGTGCTGGACGGGCGACACCTCAGTCATGCCTCAACCTCCGCTTGTCGACCTTGCCTCCGTGGTTGCGCGGCAGGGCGTCGAGGGTGACGAGCCGGGCGGGCAGCTCGTGCGGGGCCAGCCGCCCCTTCAGGAACATCCGCAGGTCGTCGTGGGCGACGGGGCCGACGACCGCCACGGCGACGGCCTTGCCGAGCGTGGGGTGCGGCACGCCGTACGCCGCCGCCTCGACCACGTCGGGATGCTGGTGGACGACCTCTTCGACGTGGATCGTGGAGACCTTGTACGCGCCCGACTTGATGACGTCGCTCTCCCTGTCCACCAGGTAGAGGTAACCGTCGTCGTCCTGGTAGCCGAGGTCGCCCATGCGGACCCAGCCGGAGCGGAACACCTCGCCGCTGGCCTGCGGGTCCCCGTAGTAGGTGCGGGTGGCGGCGGGCGAGCGCATCCACACCTCTCCCGTGACGTTCGGCGGCAGCGGGTCGCCCTTGACCGTCGCGATCTTGACCGCGCCGCCGGAGGCGGGCCTGCCGACGCTCGCGGGCCGCTCGGGGTCGAAGATCATCACGGTCTGCGCGGGCGCCGCCTCGGTCGAGGTGTAGTAGTTGGTGATCGTCGAGTTGGGGAACGCGGCGCTGAGGTCGGTCGCGACCTGGGAGGGAAGCGGCGCGGCCGCCGAGCCGAGCAGCAGCACGCTCGACAGGTCGTGCGAGGCGTGGGCGCGGGCGGCGAGCAACTCGATCGCCATGGCGGGGACGAGGAAGACGGTGCCTGCCCGGTAGTGCTCGATCAGCGCGGCGAACCTGCCGGGAGTGAACCGGGGAAGCGTCACGACCCGCGGGTGGGCGTCGACGGCGTTGACCAGCATCCACTGTCCCGCGTTCGTGCCGATCGGGAAGGCGTGTGCCAGGTGCTCGCTGTGCGTGAACGGCCTGCGCCTGCCGCCGCAGCCGTAGGCCAGGTTGGCGTGGGTGGCGGCGACGCCCTTCGGCCTGCCGGTGGTGCCCGAGGTGTAGAGGATCTGGGCCAGGTCGTGCGGTCGCGGAGGGTCGGGCACGCCCTCCGAGAAAGGTGCCGCGCCCGTCTCCGCGGAGGGTAACGCCCCTGGACGCAGTACGGTGCTCGCGCCGCAGTGGGCCAGCATCGCCTCGATGTCGGTGGCGGCCAGCCGGTCGGACAGCGGCACCGCCACGGCCCCCGCCTTGACGACGCCGAAGAACGCCACCGCGTACTCCAGCCAGTCCCCGTTGCCGAACACCAGCCCCACGCGATCGCCGGACCGTACGCGCAGCCTCTCGGCGACGCCGTTGGCTCGGTGTTCCCACTCGCCGAAGGTCAGTGAGCCGACGCCGTGGACGGTCATCGCCACCCGGTCAGGATCGGCCGCGGCGCGCGCTCTCAGCAGGTCAGGAAGGGTCACGCTCACGACAGACCCCCGAAAATACTGAAAGGAAACTTTCCTTATTCGATGGACGGCGCCAGTCTGGCACGGTCACGAGAGGGTGACAAGCCCGGAAACCCCGTGTTTATCGGCCCTTGCGACCACCTCAAGATCCGTGGTTGACTCCCAACAGTTAAGAACCTTTCCAGATTCGGGGGAAGGGATACGTGAGGCTTTCGTACGCCCAGGAACGGCTCTGGTTCCTCCAACAGCTCGACCCCGGCGATCCCTCGTACAACACCGCGTACGCCTACCGGCTGCGCGGCGATCTCGACCTGGCCAGGCTCGAGGCGGCCTTCACCGCCGTCGCCGCCAGGCACGAGGCGCTGCGCACCCGCTTCCCCGAGGTGGAAGGGCGTCCCGTGGCCGTCGTCGAGCCGCCGGGCCGCATCGCCTTCGAGGTCGTCGAGGGCGATCCGGAGAAGCTGGTGGCCGAGCGCACCAACGCGCCCTTCGACCTGGCCGCCAGGCCGCCCTTCTCCGTGACCGTCGTCCGGGTCGGTCCCTGCGACCACGTGCTGTGCGTGGTGCTGCACCACATCAACGGCGACGGCTGGTCGTTCAACGTGCTTCGCGCCGAGGTGGCGGCCCACTACGCGGGCGAGCCGCCGGCCGACGACCCTCCGCAGTTCGGCCCGCACCTGCGCGACGGCGACGACGCCGAGGACCTCCGGTGGTGGGTGGAGCGGCTGTCCGGAGCGCCGGTGCTCGAACTGCCGACCGACAGGCCGCGCCCCCCGCAGCGAGGTACGGCGGGCGGCGAGGTGCTCTTCCACCTGTCCCCCGAGCTCGTGGGGCGGGTGGCCGCGCTGGCCAGAGCCGCGCGGTGCACGCCGTACATGGTGCTGCTGGCCGCCTACCAGGTGCTGCTCGCGCGGCACAGCGGGCAGGACGACTTCTGCGTGGGCACCCCCTCAGCCGGGCGGGCCAGCACGGAGCTGGAGGGGGTGATCGGCTACCTGTCCACGATGATGGTGCTCAGGTGCGACCTCTCGGGCCGGCCGAGCTTCTCCGAGCTGCTGCGCCGTACCAGGAAGTCGGTCCTGCGGGGACTCGCCCGCCAGGAGGTGCCGTTCGAGCGGCTGGTGGGCGCGCTCGGGCTCGAACGCGACCTGAGCAGGACGCCGCTGTTCCAGACCATGTTCGCGCTGCACACCCAGGGCGAGATCGACGAGCCGGTTCCCGGGCTTTCCGCCGAGCCGTTCCCCATGGGCTGGCGGCCCGCGCGCTTCGACCTGTCGCTCGACCTGTACGACCTGCCCGACGGGCGCATGCTCGGCGTGGCGATCCACAGCGAGGAGCTGTTCGACAGGGCAACCGCCGAGCGCCTCATGGAGCGTTTCGCCGTGCTGGTCTCCTCGATCGTGGCAGACCCCGAGCTGCCGATCGACGAGCTCGACCTGCTGCCCCGAAGCGAGCGGGACCTGCTCGCCGCGTGGAACGACACGGCCGCCGACCTGCCGCCCGTCACGCTGGTCGACCTGGTCATGGCGCAGGCCGAGCGGACGCCCTCCGCGATCGCCGTCGTCTGCGGCGCCACCACGCTGACCTACGGCGAGCTGGTCGAGAAGGCGGGCCGCACGGCGGCCGCCCTGCGCGAGCGCGGCATCGGCAGGGGCTCGCTGGTCGCGGTCCGGCTCTCGCGCGGCGCCGACATGCTGGTCGCGCTGCTCGGCGTGGCCATGTCGGGCGCCGCCTACCTGCCGGTCGATCCCGACTACCCACAGGCCAGGGTCTCCTACGTGCTGGAGGACTCCGGTGCGGCCCTCGTCCTCACCGACGAGGACCTCCCCTCCGCCGCGTCGGCCCACGTGTCGCCGCCGCGGCCCGACGACACCGCCTACGTGCTCTACACCTCCGGCTCCACGGGCCGGCCCAAAGGCGTGGTCGTCCCGCACCGCGCGCTGACGAACTTCCTGCTCGCCATGCGCACGCTCGTCGACTCCTCCCCCGACGACGTCTGGCTCGCGCTCACCTCGCTGTCCTTCGACATCTCCGCGCTGGAGCTCTACCTACCCCTGATCACCGGCGGCAGGGTGGTGGTCGCCGACTCCGACACCGCCCGCGACGGCGCCGCCCTGTCCAGACTGATCGCCGGCAGCGGCGTCACCCACGTCCAGGCGACGCCGTCGGGCTGGCGGGTGCTGCTCACGGGCGAGCTGCCTGCGCTGACCGCGCTGGCGGGCGGCGAGCCGCTGCCGCTCAGGCTGGCGGCGGAGCTGCGCGACCGGGTGGACCGGCTGATCAACATGTACGGCCCCACCGAGACGACGATCTGGTCCACCGCGTGGGAGGTGCCGCGTGACCCCGAGCGGGTGACGATCGGCCGGCCCATCGCCAACACCACCGTCCACGTGGACGCCCCGATCGGCGTTCCCGGCGAGCTGCTGATCGGCGGCGCGGGCCTGGCCACCGGCTACCTGGGCCGCCCCGACCTGACCCAGGAGCGGTTCGTACGGCACGCCGGCGAGCGCGTCTACCGCACGGGCGACCTGGTCCGCCGGCTGCCCGACGGCACGCTGGAGTTCCTCGGCAGGACCGACAACCAGGTCAAGCTGCGCGGCCACCGCATCGAGCTGGGCGAGATCGAGGCCGTCCTCGAAGCCCACCACGGCGTCACCCAGGCGGTCGCGGCGGTCCAGGACGACCTGCTCGTCGCCTTCGTCGTCGGCGACCCCACGGGCGTCAGGGAGCACGCCGCCGAGCAGCTGCCCGGCTACATGCTCCCCTCGTCCGTCGTCGCCCTCGACGCCCTGCCCCTCACGCCCAACGGCAAGGTGGACCGCAAGGCGCTGCCGAAGGCGGGCGCCGTCGCGCCGCGCGCCTTCACCCCTCCGCGCACACCCCACGAGCGTCTGGTCGCCGACGTCTTCGCCGACGTGCTCGGCGTGCGGGACGTCGGCGCGGACGACGACTTCTTCGCCCTCGGCGGCCACTCCCTGCTGGCGACCGTGGTCACCTCCCGCCTGCCTGTCAGGGTGCCCGTGCGCGAGCTGTTCCTGCGGCCGACCGTCGCCGCGCTGGCGGCGCTTCTCGACGCTCCCCCGGGGGAGGAGGGGCCGCGGCCCAGGCCGCCCGGCGCGCCGGTGCCGCTGTCCCGCAACCAGGAACGTCTCTGGTTCCTGCACAGGCTCGACCCCCGCGACGCCGCCTACAACATGTGGATCGTCCGGCGGCTGCGCGGCCCGCTCGACGTCGCGGCGCTGGGCCGGGCGGTGGACGCGCTGGCCGCCAGGCACGAGAGCCTGCGCACGCGCTTCCCTGAGGAGGACGGCGTGCCGTACGCGCTCGTCGAGCCGCCGGGTCACGTGCCCGTGGAGATCGTCACGGGTGACGCGGAGAAGCTGGTGGCCGAGCGCACCAACGCGCCCTTCGACCTGGCCGCCGCTCCGCCGTTCAGGGTGACGCTCGTCAGGGTCGGGGCCGAGGAGCACGTGCTGTGCGTCGTCCTGCACCACATGCTCGGCGACGGCTGGTCGCTCAACGTCCTGCTCGACGACCTGGCCGCGCTCTACTCGGGCCGGGCGCTTCCCGAACCGCCGCTGCAGTTCGGCGACGTGGCGCGCTGGCAGCTCACCCAGGACTCCATGGCCGCCTACTGGGACGCCAGGCTCGACGGCAGGCAGCCGCTCACGCTGCCCACCGACCGCCCGCCGTCCGACGGGCCGCGAAGGGCGGCCTTCCACACGGTGACGCTTCCCGTCGCCGCCGTTCCCCGGGTTCGTGGCGCGACGATGTTCATGACGCTGATGGCCGCCTATCAGGCGGTGCTCGCGGCCCACAGCGGGCAGAGGGACATCTCCGTCGCGACCGTCACCTCCGGGCGCGACCGCGCCTCGCTCGACGGCGTCGTCGGCTACTTCGCCGACACCCTCGTGATCCGCGGCGACCTGACGGGCGCGCCCACCTTCGGTGAGCTCGTCGAGCGCACCCGCGACACGGTCATGGACGCCTTCGCGCACCAGGGGGCGCCGCTGGAGCGCGCGCCCTCGTTCGAGACCATGGCGATCCTGCACACCCAGGACGCAGGGCGGGTCCCCGCCGCCTTCGCCGGGCTGGAGGCCGGGCCGTTCCCGCACGGGTTCGCGCAGGTCAAGTTCGACCTCATGCTGGAGGCCTGGCAGGACCCCGACGAGCTGACCCTCGTGCTGTCCTACGACCGCGCGCTCTTCGACGCCGCCACGATCGCGGCCATGGCCGCCAGGCTGGAGCGCCTTCTCCTCCAGGATCCCTCGCTGCCGCCCCGGATCCTGTCCGCTGACGACCTGGCACTGCTGCGGTCGTGGGGAGTGGGCCCCGCCCAGGCCGAGGGTCCGTCCACACCCGACCGGCTGGCGCTCGCCGTGCGGGACAACGCAGGCCTTCCCGCCGTCGGCGATCTCACCTACGGCCGGCTCGACCTACGGGTCACCGAGCTGGCCGGTCTCCTGCAGGCCAAGGGGGTACGGCGGGGCGACCTCGTCGGCGTGTGCCTCGACCGCTCGGCCGACGCCGTCGCCGCCCTGCTCGCTGTGTGGCGGGCGGGCGCCGCCTACCTGCCGCTCGACCCCGCCCACCCGCCCGCGCGCCTCGGCCACCTGCTCGCCGACAGCGGCGCGACCCTCGTTCTCACCTCGGCCGACCTGGCCGGGCGGCTGCCCGAGGGGACGCCGCTCGCCCGCACCTGCGAGCCGCCCGCGCCCCTCACACCCGTCGCCCTGGCCGAGACCGCCTACGTCCTCTACACCTCGGGTTCCACCGGCACCCCCAAGGGGGTCGTCGTCAGCCACCGCAACCTGGCCGCCCGCGTGGCGTGGATGAGCCAGGAGTACGGCCTCGCTCCCGGCGACCGGATCACACAGTTCGCCTCGCTCGGGTTCGACACCCACGCGGAGGAGATCTATCCCGCGCTCGTCTCGGGCGCGCAGGTCGTCGTGCTGCCCGACGGCGCCGTCACCCTGCCCGACCATCTGGAGGGCGTGACCGTCCTCGACCTGCCCACGGCGTACTGGCACCACCTCGTCGACCAGATCGACGCGATCTCCTGGCCCTCGACGCTGCGGCTGGTCATCCTCGGCGGCGAGCAGGCGCACGCCTCCGCCGTCGCGCGCTGGCGGGCCCGTTTCGGCGACGCCGTACGGCTGGTCAACACCTACGGCCCGACCGAGACGACGATCATCGCCACGGCGGCCGACCTCGACGACTCTCCGGGCTCACCGCCCATCGGCCGCCCGATCGCCTGCACCACCGCCTACGTCGTGGACGCCGAGGGCAGGCTCGCCCCTCCCGGCGCCCCCGGAGAGCTGTGCGTCGGCGGCGCGGGCGTCGCCGACGGCTACCTCGGCCTGCCCGGCCTGACCGCCGCCCGCTTCGTCACCTTCACCGGCGACCGCCTCGCGGAAGCAGTGCGGCCGGACGAGGGCCGCCTCCCCGCAAACCCCGCGCGTCCTGAGGAGCCCGGCGAGCGCGTCTACCGGACGGGCGACAGGGCGCGCTGGCGCGGCGACGGCCTTCTGGAGTTCCTCAGCCGCCTCGACGAGCAGGTGAAGGTCAGGGGCCACCGGATCGAGCCCGCCGAGGTCGAGGCCCGCGTCATGACGCACCCCGGCGTGAGCGCGGCCGCCGTCGCCGCCGTGGGAGACACGCTCGCCGGCTACTTCACGGGCGAGGCCGACCCGCGCGACCTGCACGACCACCTGGCGGCCACGCTGCCGCCGTACCTGATCCCCACCCGCTGGGTCCGCATGGACCGCCTGCCGCTCACCCCCAACGGCAAGGTCGACAGGGCCGCGCTGCCCGAGCCCGAGGCCGTCCACGCGGAGTACCTGCCGCCGTCCACCGACGCCGAGCACCTGATCGCCGAGGTCTTCGCCGAGGTGCTCGGCGTGGAGAAGGCAGGAGTGCACGACGAGTTCTTCGCGCTCGGCGGGCACAGCCTGCTCGCCGTCCGCGTGGTGGCAAGGATCCGCGCCGCGATCGACCTGGACGTCCCGATCCGCACGCTCTTCGCCCGGCCGACGGTCGGAGCGCTGGCCCAGGCGGTCGAGGAACTGCTGGTGGCAGAGCTCGACCAGATGTCCGACGAGGAGGCCGAACGCCTCGCCAGGGAGCTGACATGATCAAGGAAAGACTCGCCGAGCTGGTCGAGGAGGCCTCCGACGGCGCGCTCACCGCGCCGGAGGCGCTCTCGGCGACCGTGCCGCTGTCCGCGCTCGGCCTGACGTCGGTGGGGCAGATGCGCCTCATCGACGCGATCGAGACGGAGTTCGGCGTCGAGGTCGACCTGACCGAGCAGGGTCTGGAGTTGCTCGACGACCTGGACCGGCTGGCCACGCACCTCGAGGCCCGATGAACGTCGCGTTCTCGGCGGCCGACGAGGGCGTCGCGCCGCTGACCTGGGGGCAGCGGGCCATCTGGGACGCGGTGCTCAACACCGAGCCCGACGACCACTACTTCAACTTCGACAGGGTGGTGAAGGTCCCCGGCACCAGGACCGTGCCCGAGGTCCTGTCGACCGTGAAGGCGCTCGTCGAACGGCATGGGGCGTTCCGCACCAGGCTGGGCGAGCGGCGGGAGCCGTACCAGAGGCTGGAGCGGGAGGGGCTGCTGCCCGTCACGTTCGGCGACCCGCCCGCCACCAGGTTCGACTACGAGCGGGAATGGCCGCTGCGAGTCGGGCTGGTCACCGAAGGCGACAGGGTCACGCACCTCAAGCTGGTCTTCTGCCACCTGGCCGCCGACGGAGCGGGAGCCGAGGTGGCCGTGCGCGACCTGCGGATGCTGCTGCTGGGCAGGCCGCCGTCCACGCCCGCCCCGCGCCCTCTCGACCTGGCCACGTGGCAGCGGAGCGAGGAGGGCAGGCGCGTCGCCGCGACGGCGGCGGCGCACTGGGAGCGCGAGCACCGGCGCATCGCCGCCTCGATGTTCCCCGCTCCCGCCCCCGGGGCCGAGAAGGCCGCCGGACCGCCGATCTGGCGCGCCCTGCTGCGCTCGCCCGCGCTGGACCTCTCGGTGCGCTCGATCGCCGCCGCCCACGGCGCCTCCACCTCCACCGTGCTGCTCGCCGCCGTGGCCGAGTTGGCCGGCCGCCACACAGGGCAGGAGATCAGCTCGGTGCTGACGATCGTGAGCAACAGGTTCAGGCGCGACACGATGAACGTCGTCAGCACGCTGTCCATGGAGGGCCTGTTCACGCTCGACACAGGCCGCCCCTTCGCGGAGGCGCTGCGGGCCGCCGGCACCGCCGCGCTGCGGGCCTACCGCAGCGCCTACCACGACCCCGCCGACAGGGACAGGATCGTCGCGGCCGAGAGCGCCAGGCGGGGCGAGCCCGTCCACCCGCACTGCTGCTTCAACGACATGCGCTTCGCCGACCCCGGACCGGCCGCCGCCGGGCCCGACGAGATCGGCAAGGCGCGCGCGGAGACCACGCTGACCTGGCCGCTGAGCCAGGACGAGCTCGACTGCCGCTTCTGCGTGCACGTCACCACCGAAGGCGTCTCCCTGACCGCCGACACCCGCTACCTGCCCCGGCCGAAGATGGAGCGCTACCTGTTCGACCTGGAGGACCTGCTCGTCGGAACGGCGGTCGGATGACCGTCCGCGCCTACGCCCTCGCGACCTCGCTCGCCCAGGGCGAGAGCCTCCGCTTCGTGCTCGACCGCCCCTCCCCCGTGGTCGTGAGCGACGCCACCGACGACCGCGTCGTTCACACCGGTCACGCCGGCACCGACTGGTCGCTGGAGATCCCGCGCTCCTGGCCGAGCTCCCTCTACGTGGCCCGCTTCGGTCCCGCGCGGCCGTGGCCGCGCTCGCTTCCCGGCGGCGCGCCCTGCCCCGACAATGAGGTCCACTTCGTCGTACGGCAGGCGGAGCCCACCGCCGCGATCCTGGTCAGCGTGCCGTTCACCACCTGGCAGGCCTACAACAGGGCGGGCGAGCCCGACCAGAGCGTCTACTGGACCGAGTCGCCCACCCGCGCGGCCAAGGTGAGCTTCGACCGCCCCGGCGGCGGCCCGCCTCCCGAGCGGTGGGAGGAGGGCCTGATGCGCTGGCTGCGGCGGTCGGGCTACGAGGTGGGCTACTGCTCCAACCTCGACCTGCACGACGGGCTCGACCTGCTGTCCAGGCACCGCCTGCTCGTGGTCAACGGCCACGACGAGTACTGGTCGGCGGGGATGCGCGACGCGGTCGAGGAGTTCGTCAGGCGCGGCGGCAACGTGGCCTTCTTCTCCGGCAACACCGCCTGGTGGCAGATGCGACTGGAGGACGGCGGCCGGACGATGGTCTGCCATCGCGACCCTGTCTCCGACCCGGCCGCCGACCCGCTCCTGGCGACGGTCGAGTGGTCGGCCGCCTACCGCCCCGAGAACACGCTGACCGGCGTCAGCTTCCGCGCGGGCGCCGGGGCGTGGGGCGAGCACATGCCCCGCATGCTCGAGGAGTCGTACACCGCGCGGTTCGCCGGGCACTGGGCCTTCGAGGGCACGGGGCTGACCGACGGCGACAAGTTCGGCCAGGGCTGCCTCGGCTACGAGACCGACGCGGCCGAGTTCGAGGAGATCGGCGGGGTGCCGAGGGTGACGTGCCGTGACGGCACGCCGTCCTCCTTCGTCGTGCTGGCCACCGCGGACCTGCGGCACTGGAGCACGTACGGCCAGGGCGGCGCGGCCACGATGGGCGTGTTCACCAGCGGCCTCGGCACGGTCTTCACCGTGGGCACCGTGAACTGGGGCAACACGCTGCACGACCCCGTGGTCGCGCGCGTCACCCGCAACGTCCTCGACCGCCTGTCGCGGCCGCTGTCCCCGTCATGGGAGGTGATCGGCCCTCCCGCCGACGTCCAGGCGCTCGCGGTGGTGGGGCGCAGGCTGCACGCCGTGGACGGCGAGGGGGTGCTGCTGGCGCGGGAGCTGTGCGGGCAGAACCTGGCGTGGCAGCCGCTGCCCGGAGCGTCGGCGGTCGTCGGGCTGGCCGTCCCCAGGGAGGCGGCGGGCGGCGTGGGTGTCGCCCTGTACGGCGTGACGGCGTCGGGTGAGCTGCTGTACAGGGAGGGGGAGGCGTGGCGTCCTGTCGGCCCCGCCCCGCGTGAGGCGGTGGGGCTGGCGATCGCCGACTGCGCGTTCTACGTGGCGACCGCGTCAGGGTCGCTGTGGCGGCTGCCGTTCGGGGCGGCCACGTGGGAGGACGACGGGTCGTCCGCGGGGGCGGTGTCCCTGGCGGGCATGAACGGCAGGCTGTACTCCTTGGACGCGGCGGGCGTCCTGCGCACGCGGATCCCGGGGTCGGGGTGGGAGGAGCACGCGACCGCGGTGCCGGGCCGGGCCCTCACGGCGCATGCGGGACTGCTGGTCACCGGCGGTCCCGACGATCCTCTCCGCTGGCACCCCGCCCGCAAGCCGGCGGTCCGCTGACCACCGCGGGCACCCCGACAGGGGCCGGCCTCGGAAGGAGCGCACACGAAGGAACCCCGGCCCGCGGGCCGGGGTTCGGACGGCGCGATCAGCTCAGGTCCGTCGGACCGTAGAGGGCGTGTGGAGCCCCGGTCGACATCGCCCAGTACCGGTCGCCGTACGACCAGTGCCACCACTCGGTCGGGTAGTTCACCAGCCCGACCTCCTCCAGCGCCGCCGTCAGGATCTCCCTGTGCCCGCGGGCCCGCGGCGAGATGTTGGCGGCCCCCGTGTAGCAGGCCCCTTCGCTCTGCTCGGGGTTGTCGTTGACCGCCGTCCCCATGTCGTACTCCTCCCCATCGGGCGAGCACAACGTCAGGTCCACCGCCGCTCCCGCCGTGTGCGGGGCGACGGACACCGGCGAGACGTAGCGGCTGGCCGCGGCGTAGGCCTCCTCCGCCGACATGGCGGGGAAGTCGGCGACCAACTGGTCGCGGTACTCCTCGAAGTACCGGCGCTGCGTCGCGATCGGCCGGTACCCCTCGACGATCAGCAGCTCGAACCCCGAGGGCAGCGACGCCTTCTCCAGCCTGGCGAGCAACCCCGCGCGCAGGTGCGCGTAGGCACCGTCCGCGTCCGCCAGACGCGAGTCGACCCTCAGCCTCCCCCGCACGTCCTCGAGCGGCTCGCCGCACTCCTGCACGGGAATGGTCGCCACCCGGGGATCGGAGATCAACACGATGTCACGCATAGTCGAAAATTCTCACACAGTGTCAGAGAAGACCTGCTCCCGGGCCTGCTCCAGCGCGGCGACCAGGGCCCCGCGCAGCACCGGGTTGCCGGCCACCGCCGTCGCCGCGACGCGCGGCTGGCTCGGGCACACCTTGGCCACGGCCTGCTCCACCCGTTCGGCCAGCGCCTGCCCGCCCGCCCTGCCGAGGTCGCCGCTCAGGACGATGAGCCCGGGGTCGAGGACCACGGCGACGGCGGCGACCCCGACGGCCAGCCGTGCCGCGACCTCCTTCAGGTAGGCGTCGTTGCCCTGCGCGCTCGCCGTGCGCACCTGGTCGGCGACGCTCATGCCTGCGATGCCGTACGTCTCGGCGAGGCCTTCCAGCGCCTCCTTGCCGACCAGCCGCTGGAACGAGCCCGACTGCGGGTGGGAGACGTCGACGGGCAGCGGCTCGCCTGGCACGGGCAGCCAGCCGATCTCGCCCGCGCCGCCGGTGATGCCCCTGTGCAGCCGCCCGCCGAGCATGACGCCGAGTCCCTGCCCGACGCCGGCCCAGATGACCGCGAAGTCGTCGTGCCCGGCCGCGATGCCGTACCTGTGCTCGGCCAGGGCGACGAGGTTGACGTCGTTCTCGATGGTGACGGAGGCGCCGAGCCGTTCGCGCAGGCTGGCCAGCACGCCGACGTGCCAGGACGGCAGGTCGTAGGAGAAGCGCACGTCGCCGGTGCGCGGGTCGACGACCCCCCTGGTGCCGATGACGAAGGCGCGCAGCCGGGAGAGGCCGATCATGGCCGAGTCGCAGGCCCGCTGGACGGCGTCGTGGACGGTTCGGACCGGGTCGCGGCCGTCGGAGGGATCGACTGTGACCTCGACCACGACTTTACCTGTGATGTCGGCCACACCCACCGTGATGCTCTCGGGCAGCACCTCGAGGCCGGCGACGTACGCGCTGGAGGGAACGACGGTGTAGAGGGCGGCGTGCGGACCCCTGCCTCCCGCACGTTGCCCCGCCACCTCGACCAGGCCTCTCTCCTCCAGGCGGGACAACAGCTGACCTGCGGTCACCTTGGAGAGCCCGGTGCGTTCCCCCAGCTCGGCACGGGTAAGCGGCCCTTCGGACAGAAGGAGCTCCAGTGCCGTGCGGTCGTTCAATCTGCGCAACAACTGCGGGGTTCCCGGGTTCCGCGCCATGGGCGGCCCCTCCTCTCGTCACGATCCGCTAACGCCCGTTTTTTTTAAGAAAGTTTCTTGTTAGTTTAGCAGCAGTCAACCGAGGCCGGCGATCAAGGCTTCGGTGATCTCTACGGCATCGAATGAGCGCAACCCCCGACGCGTTAGCCGGGAAGGGAGAACCCTAGTGAAGATCGCGAAGATCACGGCCGCTACGGCGACCACCGCCGCACTCGCACTGGGCCTGGCAGCCTGTGGCTCGAGCGAGCCCGCACAGACCGCCGCGCCCGCCGCTTCCGGCTCCGCCGCCGCCTCCGAGGCCGGGCCCAAGTACGCGGGCAAGACCCTCAGCGTCTGGCGCCTTGGCGACAGCAACCCCGCCGCCGCCAAGTACATGGAAGAGCTGAACGCCGAGTTCAAGAAGCAGACCGGCGCCGACGTGAAGCTCGAGTGGATCCCGTGGCCGACGGTGAATGACAAGTTCGCCGCCGCCGCCACCGGCACGGGCGGCCCCGATGTCACCGAGATCGGCAACGACCAGGTGCCGCTGTGGCAGAGCCAGGACGCCCTGACCCCGGTGACCGACATCGCGCAGGCGGGCGACCAGGCGGCCATCCCGAAGAACCTGTTCGGCCTCGAGACCATCGACAACGAGGTCTACGGCGTGCCGTGGGGCGCGGGCGCGCGTGCGGTCCTCTACCGCGCCGACTGGTTCAAGGAGCTCAAGATCGAGGTTCCCAAGTCCTGGGACGAGCTCGTGACCGCGGCCAAGAAGATCCAGAAGGAGAAGGGCGCGGACGTCGACGGCTTCGCCTTCAACGGCGGCTCCGACGCCAACCACCTGCTCGGCGCGTTCGCCTGGTCCGAGGGCGGCGAGTACGCCGTCAAGGAGGGCGACAAGTGGGTCGGCAAGCTGACCGACCCGGCCTTCGCCAAGGGGTTCGAGACCTACACCGGCCTGGTGAAGGACGGCCTGTCCGGTAAGTCCCGCCTCACCCAGAACACGGTGGACATCCGCAAGCGCTTCGCCAACGACAAGGTCGGCATGTACCTGACCGCCGGTTGGGACCTGCCCGGCATCGAAGAGGACAGCAAGGGCAAGCTGAAGGGCGACAAGCTCGCCTTCTTCCCGCTGCCTGCCAAGACGGGCGGCGAGGCCCCCTCGTTCTTCGGCGGCAACGACATCGCGCTCTGGGGCAGCACGCAGCAGGCTGACCTGGGCAAGGAGTACATCAAGCTGGCCACCAGCAAGACCTGGGCGGACCGGTACGCCAAGGAGGGCGGCCTGCTGCCGATCTACCCCGACACGCTGGCCGCGCTGAACGAGGACCCGGCCCAGGGCCCGTTCGCCCGCGCGTTCGCCAAGGCCAAGGCCTTCCCCGCCGACCCGAACTGGACCGAGGCCAACGAGACCAAGGCCGTGCTCCAGAACGCGGCCAGGGCGGTCATCGAGGGCAAGAAGGACGCCACGACGGCCCTCGGTGACGCCAACAAGGAACTCGAAGAGATCCTGAACCAGTAGTAATGACGAACACGTCTACGATCGCCCGGGGCGGGGGGAACACCCCCGCCCCGGGGCGGCGCCGCAAGAGCTCCGCCCGCCCCACCCGGGCCAGCGGGCTCCCCGCATGGGCGGTCCCGTACGTCCTGCTCGTGCCCGGACTGCTGGTGATCGCTGGACTCCTGCTCTACCCCATGGTCCAGCTGACCGTCATGGCCTTCCAGAAGGTCGGACTGGCCCAGGTCAGAGGCACCAGGCCGGCGGAATGGGTCGGCTGGGACAACTTCCAGAGAGTCCTCGACAACGAGATCTTCTGGTCGGCCCTCCGCAACACGGTCATCTTCGCGGTCGTGGCGGTGAGCCTCACCCTGATCGTGGGAACCGCCGTCGGGGTGCTGCTGAACAAGCTGGGCAAGAAGATGTCGCTGTTCGTCGTCATCGGCTGCATGTTCGCCTGGGCCGTGCCGCCCGTCGCGCAGGGCGTGATCTGGCGCTGGCTGTTCGACGCGGACGCGGGCATCATCAACTGGGCACTGAACCTGCTGCCCGACGGCCTGTCCAGCCTCCTGTTCGGCAGGGCCGACTGGACGGGCGAGCCGTGGCTGAACGACGCGTTCACCCTCTACGTGGTGCTGGTCTTCTGCGTGGTGTGGGCCGGCTTCCCGTTCATCGCGGTCTCGGTGCTCGCCGGCCTGAAGGGCATTCCCGCCGAGCTCTACGAGGCGGCCAAGGTGGACGGCTCGGGCCCGTGGCGGACATTCAGGAAGATCACCCTGCCGCTGTTGAAGCCGGTTTTCGCCGTCCTGACGATCCTGTCGATCATCTGGGACTTCAAGGTCTTCAGCCAGCTCTACGTGCTGATGAACGGCCCGACCAACCGTGAGGCGTTCAACCTGTCGATGTACTCGGTGGCGGAGGCGTTCAAGCCGCCGCAGAAGCTCGGCAGCGGCGCCGCCATCTCCGTGATCCTGACGATCATCCTGCTGATCATCACGGTGGTGTACGTCCGGCAAATCGTGAAGCAGGAGGAAATGTCATGACTCCGATCGCCCGTAAGAGGCTCGGCAAGATCCTCCTCAACGGGGCAGGGGTCCTGGTCTTCCTCTACGCGACCTTCCCCGTCTACTGGATGGTCTCGACCGGCTTCAAGGCCAACGACCAGATCTTCACCACGGACTTCATCCTCTTCCCCACGCACTTCACCTTCGACCACTTCGCGCGGGTGCTCACCGAGGGCGTGGCCAACAACTCGATCTGGCTCTACATGCGCAACAGCGCGATCGTCGCGCTCGGCACGGTGCTGATCGGCTCGACGTTCGCGCTGCTGTCGGCCACGGCCATCGCGAGGTTCAGGTTCAGGGGCCGCGCGCCGTTCCTCATCGTGCTGCTGATCGTGCAGATGCTCCCCTCCGAGGGCCTGCTGATCCCGCTGTACATGATGGTCAAGCGCGTCGGCCTCGGCGACCAGCTCCTCGGCCTGATCGTCACGCAGGTGGCCCTCACCCTGCCCTTCGGCATCTGGATGCTGCGGACCTTCGTGGCCGCGGTGCCCAAGACCCTCGAAGAGGCGGCGTGGATCGACGGCGCGAGCCGGTTCACGACCTTCTGGAAGGTCCTGTTCCCCCTGGTCGCGCCCGGCCTGGTGGCGACGAGCATCTTCTCGTTCATCACCGCGTGGAACGACCTGGTCTTCGCGCTCTACCTGATGTCGGGCTCCGAGGGCTACACCATGCCCGTCGCCCTCCAGTTCTTCTTCGGGCAGAAGGGCGTCGACTGGGGCGCGATCATGGCCGGGTCGACGCTGATGACGATCCCCGTCGTCATCTTCTTCCTTCTGGTACAGCGCCGCATGGTCTCCGGCCTGGTGGCCGGCGCCGTGAAGGGCTGACCGACACACCCAAGGTGCTCGTACGGCTGTCGCACACCCTCCGCGGCGGCCGTACCTGACCCTGCCCACCAGCAGGGGGTACGGCTCGCGCCCCGGACAGCGGGCGTGCGGGCCGTACCGACTCCCCTGCCCACAGACCACCGCACACTCGCCCCCGCGGGCCCGGTTTCCCTCCACAACGAGATGGGCCGGCCGCAGAGGGGTACGACCGCCACAAAGGGGAGTTTTCAGATGAGCCAGAGTGATCGGGGGCTGCGCCGTCTCGCGGCCGGCACACTGCTCGTCGCCTTCAGGGGCACGACCGCCCCGGACTGGGTCCTTCGCGAGCTGGAGGCCGGTCTGGGCGGCGTCACGCTCTTCGGCTTCAACGTGGCCGACCCCGCCCAGCTGAGCGACCTCACCACGACGTTGAAGGGCGCGGGCGAGCCCGTCATCTCGCTGGACGAGGAGGGCGGCGACGTCACCCGCCTGGCCTACCACGTGGGCAGCCCCTACCCGGGCAACGCCGCTCTCGGCGCCGTGGACGACGTGGAACTGACCCACCGCGTCTACCAGGCGATCGGTTCGGAGCTGGCCGCCTGCGGCGTGAACCTCGACATGGCGCCGGACGCCGACGTCAACACGGCCGACGACAACCCGGTGATCGGCACCCGCTCGTTCGGCAACGACACCGCGCTGGTCGCCAGGCACACCGTCGCCGCCGTCCGCGGCCTGCAGTCGGTGAACGTCGCCGCCTGCGTCAAGCACTTCCCCGGCCACGGCGCCACGAGGGTCGACTCCCACCTGGCCGTTCCGGTCGTCGACGTCTCGCTGGACGTCCTGCGCGAGCGCGAGCTCGTGCCCTTCCACGCCGCGATCAAGGCGGGCGCGAAGTCGGTCATGACCGCGCACGTCGCGGTCCCCGTGATCACCGGGGACCAGCCCGCGACCCTGTCGGCCGCGGCGCTGACCGAGCTCCTCAGGGGTGAGCTCGGCTACGAGGGCGTCGTCATCACCGACGCGCTCGACATGCACGCGATCACCGAGAGCGTGGGCCTGGCCGGCGGCGCGGTGCGGACCCTGGCGGCGGGCTCCGATCTGCTGTGCCTCGGCCCCGTGCCGACCTACGACGACGTCCGGCAGATCATCGCGGAGATCGTCGCCGCGGTGGACGACGGACGCGTCCCGCTGTCGCGGCTGGAGGAGGCCGCCGCCCGCGTGGCCGGGCTGCGCGCCTGGTTCGGCTCGGACACGGCCACCGCCGTCGAGAAGGGCATCGGCCTGGACGCCGCCCGCAGGGCGGTCAGCGTCACCGGCTCGACCAACCCGCTGCGCGACCCGCTGGTGATCGAGATCGACACCCCGCCCACCATCGCGGTCGGCGACGTGCCGTGGGGCCTCGACCTGCCCAGGGCGGAGACGGTACGGCTCAAGCCCGCCGACGCCGATCCCGACACCCTGCTGCGCAGGGCCCACGGCCGCTCGCTCGTCGTGGTGGTGAAGGACGCCCACCGCTACACCGACAGCAGGGACCTGGTGACCGCGCTGGTGAGCGCCCGCCCGGACGCCACCGTGATCGAGATGGGCCTGCCGATCTGGCGGCCCGACAGCGCCGCCTACATCGCGACGTACGGCGCGGCGAGGGCGAACGCGCAGGCTGCCGTCGAGCTGCTGACCGCCTGATCAGGACGCGAAGATCTCCTCGCGGGCCTGGTCGAGGGCCGCGAGGACGGCTCCGCGGAGCACGGGGTTGTCCTCCACGGAGCTGGTGACGACCTCGGGCCTGATCGGGCAGATCCTGGCCACGGCCTCCTCCACCCGCGTGGTGAGCGCCGAGCCGCCCGCCTTCCCTACGTCTCCGCCGAGCACGACGAGCCCGGGGTCGAGCACCACGCACACCGACGCCACGCCGAGCGCGAGCCGGTGGGCGATCTCGTCGAGCAGCGGCGCGCCCGGCTCGCCTGCGGCGACCGCCTCGGCGACGCCGTCGAAGCCGTAACTCTGGGCGAGCTCCTGCACCGCGACCGCGCTGACGAGCGACTGCAGACCGCCGGCCAGGGACGGCAGCCTCCCCGGAACGGCCCTGATGTCCTCGGCGAGCGGCACGCCTGGCACAGGCAGGTAGCCGATCTCGCCCGCGCTGCCCGACCTGCCCCTGTGGAGCTTGCCGCCGAGCATCACCGCGAGGCCGAGGCCGCGGCCCGCCCACAGCAGCACGAAGTCGTCGACGCCCTTGGCCGCGCCCGTCGCGCGCTCGGCAAGGGCGGCGAGATTGACGTCGTTCTCGATCGTGACCTCGCGCTTGAGGTCGCCCGCCAGCGCCTCGTGGATACCTTCGTGCCAGCCCGGCAGGTCGAAGGAGAAGCGCACGTCGCCGCTGCGCGGGTCGACCACGCCCGGCGTGCCGATCACGACGCCGCGCAGCTTGGCCAGGCTGACCTTGCCGCTGCGGCAGGCCTTGACCACGGCGCTGTGGACGACGGAGACGGGGTCGTCGCTGCCGTTGGGCGCGACCGTGACCTCGGCGATCGTGCGGCCGTGGATGTCGGCGATCGCGGTGGAGACGAACTCGGGCCCGACGTCGAGGCCCGCGACGTAGGCGCTGGAGGCGACCACGGAGTAGAGGGCCGCGTTGGGACCGCGCCCTCCCGCCTGCTCGCCGACCACCTCGACCAGGCCACGCTCCTCCAGCCTCGCGAGAGTCTGGGAGGCGGTCACCTTCGACAGGCCGGTGTGATCGCCGATCTGGCCGCGGGTCATGGGCCCTGTCGCGAGCAGCAACTCCAATGCGGCCCGGTCGTTGATCTCCCTCAGCAACCTGGGCACACCAGGACGTCGCTCCACGTTCAAAGCTTAGCCCCCTTGTCTGACGGCTCGCATGACGTGAGGATGGCTCATGGTCCTGCTCGCCTTAGGCCTCGCGCTCCTGTGTGAGGTGCTGCGCGTCTTCCTCCCTTCGCTGATCACCCTGTTCGGCCGCGCGGGCGAGACGCCCGCCGAGCTCATGGGCCTGTACGCCGCCGCTTGGTTCGTCCTGCCGTGCCTTGCTCCGCTGCTGCGGCCCCGCTGGTCGCTGCTCGGCGGCGCGGCCGTCCTGGTGGCGGCCCGGCTGGGCCTGCAGGCCTTCGACGGCGGCACGCCGCAGCTCGCGCTCGCCTCGGCCGGCGTCAGCGCGGGCCTGTTCTTCCTGTACGGCTGCGCCCGCACGCTGCCCCGCGCCGCCGTCCCCACCGGCATCGCGGCAGGCCTGGCGCTCGCGGTCACCGTCCATCTGCTGCTCGACGGCGTGGACCTGGTCTGGCGTGACGGCCTTCTCGCATGGTCGGCCGTCCTCACGCTGTGCGCCGCCTTCCTCGCCCTGGTACGGCAGGCGCCCCCGCCGTCCGGCGACCTCGCGCCGGGCACCGCCTGGTTCCTGCTCGGCCCCTCGCTGCTGCTCGTCGGCATGAGCGCCGGCCTGTCCACGGCCGCGTGGCACGACCGGCCGCTGTGGCTGGCCGCCTTCGCCCTCGGCCTCGCGCTCATGCTGTGGCCGCCTGCCTTCCCCTGGTCGGTGTTCGTCTACGCGGCCCTGCTGTGCGGCGGCACCACCGTGATGCTCACCACCGGCCAGGGCGCGCTCGTTCCCGTGGGCGTCGGCGGCCTGCTCGCGGCGGCCGTCCGCCATGAACGCGCGGCAACGCGTCCCGGCGCGGGGCTGCTCGGTGGCGGGCTGGTGTTCCTGGTGGGCGTGTTCGGCTACTACGCGGCCTACGACATGGACCTCGGCTTCCCCAACTCCGTCGTGGTGGTCCTCGTCGCGCTGGCGGCGGCCGCCGCGGCAGGGGCGGGAGCGACGGTGAAGGAGCCCGTGAGCCTCTCGTGGCGTCCGCTCGTGGCGGCGGTCGTGATCGCGGGGCTCGCTCTCGCGCCGTGGTGGCGGGTCTCGCCTGTCGTACGGGAGAAGCGGGACGCCTCGTTCACGCTCGTCGCCTACAACATCAGGATGGGCTTCGGGCTGGACGGGCGGCTGTCGCTGGACGAGATCGCCGCGTGGGCGGCGGGCGAGCGACCGGACGTGGTGCTGCTCAGCGAGGTCGACAGGGGCTGGCTGCTCAACGGGGGGCACGACGACCTCGACAGGATCGCGCGCGGCCTGGGCATGCGGGCCTACTTCGCGCCCGCGGCCGACCGGGTGTGGGGCGACGCGCTGCTGACGAACCTGCCGGTGAAGCAGCTGGCCTCGCACCCGCTCGGCAGGCACGGCTACCCGACGCTCGCCCAGGCGCAGGCGGCCGTGATCGAGGTGGGCGGCAGGGAGGTCGGCATCGTCAACACCCATCTGCAGTCGCCTCCCGGGCAGGCTCCCGAGGTGGCGGCGCTGGTGCGGAACCTGGCCTCGGGACTGAGCGCCGACGAGGCGGGGCCGAATGCCACGGGCCCCATGAGCGCGGGAGGCGACGCGAAGGCCGGAGCGCGGCGGCCCGTCGTCCTGGCAGGCGACCTCAACACCAGGCCGGGCGACCCCGAGATGCGCGTGCTGGAGTCGGCTGGTCTGTCCGATCCGCTGGCCGCGCTGGGTGATCCCGCCGCCTCACCCGCCGAAGCGCCCGTCGACAGGATCGACCACGTGCTGCTCACCGCGGGAATGGCGGCGGAATCGGCCGAGGTACCGCGCCTGCCGTACTCGGATCATCTGCCCGTGAAGGTGACCATGCGCATAACCAGTGTTGACCAGGAGGGATAATCGACAACATGCGCCTTTCCGCTCGTGTCGACTACGCCCTCCGTGCCGCCGCTGAACTCGCCGCAGCAGGGGCGGGCCCGACCACCGTGGGCGAACTCGCCAAAGAGCAGGACATGCCGCCCAAGTACCTGGAGAACATCCTGCTGCAGATGCGCCGTGCCGGGCTCGTCCGCGGCCAGCGCGGACCCGAGGGCGGCTACGTGCTGGCAAGACCCGCGGCGGAGATCTCTCTTGCCGACGTGATCCGCGCGGTCGACGGCCCGCTGGCCAACGTGCGGGGCGAGCGCCCCGAGCACGTCGGCTACCGGGGGCCGGCCGAGTCGCTCCAGCAGGTCTGGATCGCCCTGCGGGCGACCGAGCGGGCCATCCTCGAGGAGGTCACGCTGGATCATGTGGCGACCGGCGCGTTGCCTGAGAGCGTGCGGTCGCTGGCCGCCGACCCCGCCGCCTGGGACTGACGTCCCGCCCACCGGAACAGGGCGAGCGCGACAAGCTCGGGAGGAACGGCATGGCGAGGACCGCGGACCCTCAGCGGCGTTCCGATTTGCCCGACGCGATCGTCGACCACCTGGCCGTCGCCAGGCTGATCCGCGAGATCGAGGGGCCGGCCGGGGGTGAGCGCCCATGCCCGAGGGTGATGCCGTCTACCGGACGGCCGAGCGCCTGCGCCACGCACTCGACGGCCGCGTGCTGACCAGGTCCGACTTCCGGGTGCCGCGCCACGCCACCGCCGACCTGACCGGCCGCGCGGTCACACGCACCGAGTCGTACGGCAAGCACCTGCTGACCAGGGTCGAGGGCGGCCTGACCGTGCACACGCACCTGCGGATGGAGGGGAGCTGGGTCGTCATGCCCGAGGGGCGCCGGCTCCCGCAGGGCGACAAGGTGCGGCTCGTGCTGGCCAACGCCGAATGGCAGGCGGTGGGCGTCAGACTCGGGATGGTGGACCTGCTCAGAACCGAGCACGAGGACCGTGTGATCGGCCACCTCGGGCCCGACCTGCTCGGCCAGGACTGGGATCAGGACGAGGCGGTCGCCAGGCTGCGCAGGAATCCGGACACGACGATCGGGGAGGCGCTGCTCGACCAGCGCAATCTCGCGGGGATCGGCACGATCTACCGCGCGGAGACACTCTTTCTCAGGGGGGTGTCACCCTGGCGCCCCGTCGGCGCCGTAGCCGATCTCGACGGCCTGGTCTCGCTCGCCCGGCGGTTGCTGGAGGCGAACAAGGATCACGCGAGCACCATTACCACGGGTGACCGCCGTCGTGGCTTCGAGACGTGGGTTTATGGCAGGGCTGGGAGACCCTGCCGCCGATGCGGATCTCGCATCAGACGCGGGGAGATGGGGGCACAGCCACAGGAACGGCTGATCCTGTGGTGCGACCGCTGCCAACCGGGCTGAGCCCAGCCGTCAGGCGGCCACCATGTCCTTGACTTCGGGGAAGACCGAGTCGCCTATCGACCCGGGAACCGTCTCGGACAGCGGCAGGCGCTCTCGCTCCGGCACATCCGCCAGCACAGGAGCGGCCTGGAGCTCCGCCAGCGCGAACTGGTCGGAAACCTCACGCAACACCTGCGAAAGCGGCACGCCCAGTGCGCCGCAGATCGAGGCCAGCAGTTCGGACGAAGCCTCCTTCTGACCACGCTCCACCTCGGACAGGTAGCCCAGAGACACGCGCGCCAGCGTCGACACCTCACGCAGGGTGCGTCCCTGCCGCACCCTCAGCCGCCTCAGAACGTCTCCAAGAAGCTGACGCAGCAGAATCATCTGTCGCTCCCTCCCCGGCGCGGTGGTCTTCTTCACCGTGCCATGCGCGATCGGATCGTGCCGCCCGTTCTTTCTCTTCGCTTCGTACATACTCCTCGCCGTCATCATCGGGCGCCTGCGCGGATCGTTGGGCCCGCCAGCCTGGCTCGCGGGGCTTGCAGATGGCTCACGGACCTCACTCACAGCTCCACCGTACCTGTATCCACCGACACCGCGTCAGACCGTGGTTCGCATGTTCGCTGGGGACGTAACACGGTAATCACCCGGAATGTTCCCCCATGTTCGTCTTAAGCACACCTGCAAGGAGATCTACGGCCTCGTCCACGGTTCTCTGCCTGATGCGCCCACGCGAGCCGCCCCGCACCAGATCCCGGTGCCAGATTCTCCCCTCAGGGCCGCTCAGCGCCACGTGGACGGTCCCGACGGCCTTTCCGTCCTGCGGGTCGGGTCCGGCCACTCCGGTGACCGCCAGGCCGTACGTGGCGCCGCAGAGCCGGGCGACCCCGCGCGCCATGGCCGCGGCCACCTCGGGGTGCACCGCGCCCTCCCGTTCGAGCAGCTCCCCCGGTACGGCCAGCAGGTCCCGCTTCAGGTCGGTGGCGTAGGAGATCACGCCTCCCCTGAAGGCCGCCGACGACCCGCCCACCGCGGTGAAGGTCGCGCCGAGCAGCCCGCCGGTGAGCGACTCCGCCACCGCGAGCGTCGCGCCCTGCCGGACCAGCAGGTCGATCACCCCGGCGGCGCCCGGCACGTCGGTCCGCATCAGCTCACTCCGCCCTGGCCCGCTTGGCCACCTGCCTCAGCCTGATCGCGCGGATGACATAGTCGACGCCCGTGACGACCGTCACGACCAGCGCGGCCCCCATGACCACCCAGCGGATCACGTCGGGCACGCCGGGAAAGAGGTAGAGCACGATCGCCGCGATCTGCAGCACGGTCTTGACCTTGCCGCCGTAGCTGGCCGGTATGACGCCGTGCCTGATCACGATGAAGCGCAGCAGCGTGATGCCGACCTCACGGCCGAGGATGACGACCGTGACCCACCAGGGCAGCTCGTTCAGGACCGACAGGCTCACCAGCGCCGCCCCCGTGAGCGCCTTGTCGGCGATCGGGTCGGCGATCTTCCCGAAGTCGGTGATCAGGTGGTAGCGCCTGGCCAGCTCCCCGTCGAGATGGTCGGTGATCGAAGCCACCCCGAACACTCCCAGGGCCGCGTATCTCCAGCCCGTGCCTGGCAGGAAGAGGCAGACGACGAAGAAGGGGACGAGCGCCAACCTGAGCACCGTGAGGACGTTGGCGATGTTCCACGGGCTCACCACCCGACGCTCGTCCCGGGTCATGGACCGGCCTTGATGCGAGCGATCAGATCGACCCCCTCGGCGTCGACCACGATCGCCCTGACGATTTGTCCCGGGACCAGGCCGATGCCCTGAACCGTGACGGACCCGTCGACCTCAGGGCCCTGGTGGGCCGCCCTGCCCTCATACCCGCCGTCGCCCAGGTCCTCGTCGATCAGCACGTCGACCTCGGTGCCGATGCGCTCCTCCGCGCGCTGCGAGGTCAGCTCCTCGGCCAGCTCGGTGAGGATGCGCACCCGCTCGTCGACGACCTCCTGCTCGACCTTCGACTCGAACGTCGCCGCCTCGGTGCCGTCCTCGTCGGAGTAGCCGAACACGCCGACGACGTCGAGCCTGGCCTCCTCGAGGAAGCCCACGAGCTCGCCGAACTCCTCGTCGGTCTCGCCGGGGAAGCCGACGATGAAGTTGGAGCGCACGCCCGCCTCGGGAGCCTTGGCCCTGATCTGCTCCAGCAGGCCGAGGAAGCGCTCGGGGTCGCCGAAGCGGCGCATCCTGCGCAGGACGGTGCCGCTGGCGTGCTGGAAGGACAGGTCGAAGTAGGGGGCGACGCCCTCGGTCGCCGCGATGACGTCGAGCAGCCCCGGGCGCAGCTCGGCGGGCTGCAGGTAGCTGACCCGCACCCGCTCGACGCCCTCGACCGCGGCCAGCTGCGGCAGCAGCTTCTCCAGCGCGCGCAGGTCGCCCAGGTCCTTGCCGTAGGAGGTGGAGTTCTCGCTCACCAGGACCAGCTCGCGCACGCCGCGGTGGGCCAGCCAGTCGGCCTCGGCCAGCAGCTCCTCAGGGGCCCGCGAGACATAGGCGCCGCGGAAGGCGGGGATGGCGCAGAACGAGCAGCGGCGGTCGCAGCCGGAGGCCAGCTTCAGCGAGGCGACGGGGCTCTCGTCGAGGCGCTTGCGCAGCACGCGGGGGCCGCTGGCGGGCGCGAGGCCGGCCGGCAGGTCGCCGTGGCCGGGGATGCTCGCCTTGGCCGCGGAGCGCTCCACAGGCGAGATCGGCAGCAGCGTACGGCGGTCGCGCGGCGTGTGCGGCTTGAGCGTCCTGCCGGCGAGCACGTCGTCGAGGCGCTCACCGATCTCGGCGTAGTCGTCGAAGGAGATCACCGCGCTGGCCTCGGGCAGCGCCTCGGCGAGCTCGTTGCCGTAGCGCTCGGCCATGCAGCCCGCAGCCACCACCTTGGCGCCCGAGTCGGCCGCGGCCAGCAGTGTGTCGATGGAGTCCTTCTTCGCCGAGTCGATGAAGCCGCAGGTGTTGACGACGACGACATCGGCGTCGTCGTCGCCCAGCTGCCAACCGGCAGCATCAAGTCGCGCGGCGAGCTCCTCGGAGTCGACCTCGTTGCGCGCGCAGCCCAGAGTGATCAGCGATACGGTTCGGCGGGATGACATGGTGGACACTACGGTATCGGCACTTGGCCACTACCGGCGCACCTCCCCCGCACTAGTCATCGCGGACGGGCCGCCGACACCCCGTAGGTCCTGCTGACCACCTCGCCCCGCGCACCGGGCGAGCCGAGGTCCTTGCCGTTGACCTGGAGTGACACCGCTCCCGCGTCGTGCATGGTCATGTTGACCGTCTTCTTGGCCGTCCACGTCGAGGTCTTGCCCGCCTTCAGCGTGCCCGCGAAGAGCTTGCGCCCCTCCGAGTCGCGCACGTTGAGGTAGGAGGTCCGCTTGGCCTTCACCTTGACGACCACCATGTCGTTCTTCTTCTGCGTGGACAGCGCCGCCGTACGGCGGGCAGGCCCCGACCCCGGCGCCAGGCTCGCGTTCGGCGGCACGCGCGGCACAGAGGAGGCGGGCTGGACGTCCGCCGTGGGCACCTCGCCTGAGCCGCCCATCACCCTGACGACGCCGAAGACCACCACGATGGCCAGGGCGACGCCCAGCGCCATCGTCCAGTTGGGGCCCCTGCGCTCGCGCAGCTTCAGCCCCTTGAAGTTCTGGAAGACGGCCGCCGCCCTGAGTGGCTGCGACACGCCGCCGTGCTGTGCGTCGTAGAGATGCGCCATCGCCTCGGGGTCGGCACCGACCGCCTTGGCGATCGCCCTGACGTGGCCCCTGGCGTAGAAATCACCCCCGCACATGGAGAAGTCGTCCCGCTCGATGGCGTACAGCAGTGCCTCGCGAATCCGGGTGGTCGCGCTCAGCTGGCCGACCGTCAGCCCCGCCATCTGCCTGGCTTCGGCCAGGATGGCCCCAATGCTCTGTTCGTTCACGACGAACGCCTCCCCGCCCCGACGTTGCGTAGTTACTCCTATTCAATCAGTTATTGTCGGCAACGGTGCGCAGGGGTCACTCTCCCCGCAAGTCGGCCAGCAATCCGGGCAGGTCATCGGGCTTGAGCAGCACCTCTCGGGCCTTGGAACCCTCGCTGGGGCCGACGACGCCACGCGACTCCAGCAGGTCCATCAGACGGCCCGCCTTGGCGAAGCCGACCCTGAGCTTGCGCTGGAGCATGGAGGTCGAGCCGAACTGGGTGGTGACGATCAGCTCGGCGGCCTGGATCAGCACGTCGAGGTCGTCGCCGATCTCCTCGTCGATCTCCTTCTTGACCGCGACGGCGGCCACGTCGTCGCGGTACTCGGCCTGCATCTGCTGCTTGCAGTGGCCGACGATCCCGGCGATCTCCTTCTCGGAGACGAACGCGTTCTGGATGCGGATCGGCTTGCTCGCGCCCATCGGCAGGAACAGCGCGTCACCCTGTCCGACCAGCTTGTCGGCGCCGGGCTGGTCGAGGATGACCCGCGAGTCGGTGAGCGAGGACACCGCGAAGGCCAGGCGGGAGGGGACGTTGGCCTTGATGAGCCCGGTGACGACGTCGACGGAGGGCCGCTGCGTGGCGATCACGAGGTGGATGCCCGCGGCGCGGGCCAGCTGGGTGATACGGACGATGGAGTCCTCGACGTCGCGGGGGGCGACCATCATGAGGTCGGCGAGCTCGTCGACGATCACCAGCAGGTAGGGGTAGGGCTGGTAGACGCGCTCGCTGCCGGGCGGCGGCACCAGCTTGCCCGCCCTGACGGCCTTGTTGAACTCGTCGACGTGCCTGAAGCCGCTGGCGGCCAGGTCGTCGTAGCGGCGGTCCATCTCGCCCACCACCCATTCGAGGGCCTCGGCGGCCTTCTTGGGGTTGGTGATGATCGGCGTGATCAGGTGGGGGATGCCTTCGTAGACCGACAGTTCCACGCGCTTGGGGTCGACGAGGACCATGCGGACCTCGTCGGGGGTGGCGCGCATGAGGATCGAGGTGATCAGGCCGTTGACGCAGACGGACTTGCCCGCGCCGGTGGCGCCCGCGATGAGCAGGTGCGGCATCTTGGCCAGGTTCGCGACGATCGTGCGGCCCTCGACGTCCTTGCCGAGACCGACGATCATCGGGTGGTGGTCGGCCTGGGCGACCTGGGCGCGCAGCACGTCGCCGAGCGCGACCAGATCCTTGTCGGCGTTGGGGATCTCGACGCCGATGGCCGACTTGCCGGGGATGGGCGACAGGATCCTGACATCGGCCGACTTCACGGCGTAGGCGATGTTCTTGGCGAGCGCGGTGACCTTCTCCACCTTCACGGCGGGGCCGAGCTCGATCTCGTAGCGCGTGACCGTCGGGCCGCGGGTGAAGCCGATCACCTGCGCGTCGATGGCGAACTGCTCGAGCACGCTGGTCAGCGCGTTGACCACCGTGGTGTTGGCCTTGGTCTGCGGCTTGGGCGCGGTGCCCGGGCTGAGCGACTGCAGGTCGGGCAGGACGTACGGGCCCGCCTGGGGCGACAGTACGAGCTGCTCGACCTTGCGCGGCGCGGGGGTCGGCTCGGGCGGCGCTGTGGGCTGCCGCGGCGGCTCGGGCGCCTCCTGCGGCTCCTCGTCGACCAGGCCGGGGACGATCTCGGGAGAGTGCCTGTCCTTCTCCGCGATCACCGGGGTGTCGTACGGCTTGGCGCCGTCGGGCAGGTCCTGCTTCTTCGTCCTGACCCGCTTCTTGCCCGTCTCGCCCTGCTTGGGCGGCGCGCTCTTGTCGAACAGCATGTGGCGCAGCTCGGCCAGCCGCTCGGGGATCCTGTGCACGGGCGTCGCGGTGATCACCAGCACGCCGAAGCCCGACAGGAGCAGCAACAGGGGGATCGTCACCCACGCGGGCAGGATGCTGGCGGGCGGCGCGGAGACGATGAAGCCGACCATGCCGCCCGCGGCCGACACCTTGTCCATGCCGTCCGTGGTGTCACCGGCCGGATAGGGCACGTCGTTGACCACGTGGATGACGCCGAGCACGCCGGTCAGCAGCGCGCTCCAGCCGATCACCATGCGCCCCGTGTCGGCGTTCTGGTCGGGGTGGCGCAGGAAGCGCCACGCCAGCAGGCCGAGCAACAGCGGGATCGCCCACGCGAGCGAGCCGAAGACGCCGTGCACGACGGCGCTGACGAACTCGGAGACCGTGCCCTTCGACTGCCGCCACGTCATGGCGGCCAGCACGATCGCGCCCGCCAGCACCGCCAGGCCCGCCCCGTCGCGCCGGTGGACGGGGTCGAGCTCGCGCGCCTGGTTGCCCAGGGCCCTGGCGGCGCTGCCTATGCCGTTGGCCACCAGCATCCACAGGCCGACGATCAGCTTGCCGATCATGGTGAAGACCCAGCTGATCGGGTCCTGGTGAGTGGCGGGGGGTCTACGGGCCGACGCCGACGTCTTCGCCTTGGGTCGCGAGGATGACTGGGCTGTCGTCCGCTTGGCCGGAGTCGAGCGTGACGAGGTCGGTCGCTTCGCCGGCCCCTTCGATGCGCCTTTCGGCGTACGGGTGGCCATGATGCCAAAGGTACGTCGGAGACCACGGCGATGGCGCGGAGGCTCGCCGATGTCCCCAATGTCTAGATTGCAGCCGTCTCGGCCGATCGGACGCCGCGAGGGCGGTTCACTGCGCGACGCACGAGGATCACGCCGGCCGGGTCCCTCCCTACCGGACGGGCGCAGGACCGGCCGCCGCGAGCCTCCTCAGACAGGCCGGCGGACGACCACCGCGAGCTGCCTCGGGCTGGGAGGCGGACCGGCCGCCGCGAGGAGCGTCAGGCGGGGAAGCGGTAGACCGTCGTCGAGGTGAAGGTCTCGCCGGGCCGCAGCACCGTGGAGGGGAAGTGCGCCTGGTTGGGCGAGTCGGGGAAGTGCTGCGTCTCCAGGCAGAAACCCGCGTGCCTGCCGTACGGCGTGGCCACCCCGTCGAGCATCCCGCCCGCGTAGAACTGGACGCCCGGCTCGGTGGTGGAGACCTCCATGACCCGCCCGCTGACCGGCTCGACGACCCTGATCCCGCCGTCGAGGACGAAGCAGTGGTCCTCCCAGCCGGCGATCGGGCGGGGCTCGGTGAAGTCGAAGCCGGTGCCCTTCACGGGTGCCGTCTCACCCGTCGGGATCTTCCCGTCGTCCACGGGGAGGTAGTGCTCGGCGTCCATCTGCAGCACGTGCCCCAGCACGTCGCCGCCGCCCGCGAGGTTGAAGTAGGTGTGATTGGTCAGGTTGAGCACGGTCGGCGCGTCGGTGGTGGCCCGGTAGTCGAGGCGTAGCGCCCGGTCGGCGAGGGTGTAGGTGACCGAGGCGGTCAGCGTCCCCGGGTAGCCCTGGTCGCCGTCGGGGCTGACCAGTTCGAGCGTGACGGCCGAACCCGAGGCCGAGGTCACCTGCCAGAGCCGCTTGTCGAAGCCGTCCACGCCGCCGTGGAGGCTGTTGCCGCCGTTGTTGACCGGCAGCTGATGGGTGGTGCCGTCGAGGGTGAAGCGGCCGCCCGCGATGCGGTTGCCGTACCTGCCGACGACGGCGCCGAAGTAGCGGCTGCGCGTGCGGTAGTCCTCGGGGTCCTCGAGGCCGAGGACCACGTTCACGCCGTCCACCTCCAGCGATTGCAGGGCCGCGCCGTAGGTCAGGACGGCCGCGCGCAGCCCCTCGGTGGACAGTTCGTGACGCTCGATGCTCACCTGCGTGCCTCTCCTGTCGATTCGCGGACGACCAGGCTGGTCTCCAACGTCGTCACCCCCGGCGCGCCTTCGGCGTCGACGGAGTGCAGCAGCAGGTCGACGGCCATACGCCCGGCGGCGGCCGTCGGCATCGCGATCGTGGTCAGCCTGGGACTTCCCAACCTGCCCGTCACGATGTCGTCCACGCCGATCACGCTCAGGTCGCGCGGCACCTCGGTGCCGCGCTCGGCCAGCCCCTCCATCAGCCCGATGGCGACCAGGTCGTTGTAGGCCAGCACGCCGGTCGCACCTGAGGCGAGCACGTCCGTCACCGCCGACAGCCCGCCCAGCGCGGTCGGCGGGTTGGGGCCGAGGAAGACCACGTCCGCCTCGCTCGTCGCGGCGGCGGTCTGCATCTCCTTGCTCGTCCACGACCCGCTCGGACCCGTGACCAGCGCGATCCTGCGGTGCCCGAGCGCGACCAGGTGCTCGAGGGCCAGCCCCGCACCCCTGCCGACGTCCATCAGCACGGTCGGCATGCCCTTCACCCTGCGGTTGACGACCACGAGCGGCACCTCCTCGCCGAGCCGCTCGATCGTCTTGTTGGTCAGGCGGGGGCTGCAGAGCAGCACGCCGTCGACCTGCTTGGCGAAGGCCTGGATCAGCTCCTCCTCCACCTGCGGGTCCTCGTCGGTGTCGGCGACGAACACGTGGTAGTCGCGCAGCCTCGCCTGCGCCTGCGCCGCCTTGATCAGCGACGAGAAGAAGGGGTTGGCGATGTCGGCCACGATCAGCCCGAGATTGTGGGTCTTGCCCGTGGTCAGCGCCCTGGCCGCCCTGTTGGGCCGGTAGCCGAGGTCGTCGGCCACCGCGAGCACTCTCGTGCGCGTCTCGGCGTTCACCAGATGGGGCGCGGAGAAGGTGCGCGACACCGTCGACACGTGCACTCCCGACGCCCGCGCGACGTCCCGGATCGTCACCGTCACACCCGGCCTCCTCCGACCACTCGCCCGCACTCTACTGCAATCGGTTGTATCACTGTCAACCAGCCCTGTCCCTGACCGCTCGCCGCAGCAGCGGCGCGTTATTGCTGCTCGGGCGGGTGGTCACGAACGCTTGACTGGTCAGTGTCATGCCCCAATACTCCAGTGCAACCGGTTGCTAAGCTCGAGCGCTCAGGAGTGATGAAGTCCGATGACACGAACACTGGTGACGGGCAGCGCCGGACGGCTCGGCCGCAGCGTCGTCACCGCGCTGTCGCAGGCGGGCCACGAGGTGATCGGGATCGACACCGTGGCGGGCACTCCCGCTCATGCCGCGGCCACCATGCCCGCGGACCTGGCCGACCTGGGCGAGGCCTACGAGGTGATGACCCGGTTCAGGCCGGACAACGTGGTCCACCTGGCCGCCATCGCCACCCCCTTCAGCAGGACGGAAGGAGTCACGTTCCGCACGAACACGCAGCTCGCCTTCAACGTGTGCGAGGCGGCCGCCGCCACGGGCGTCGGCGGCGTCGTGGTCGCCAGCAGCCCCACCGTGATCGGGTACGGCACGCCCGCCTGGACGCCGCGCTACCTGCCCATCGACGAGGAGCACCCGACCGAGCCGTGGAACGCCTACAGCCTGTCCAAGCAGGTGGCCGAGCAGGTGATGACCACCTTCGCGCGCGCGTCCGCCACCAGGTTCGCGGCCGTGCGACCGTGCTACGTCGTCGCGCCCGAGGAATGGGAGGGCGCCCCCACACAGCAGGGCCACACGATGGCCGAGCGCCTGGACAGACCGGAGCTGGCAGGGGTCTCGCTCTTCAACTACATCGACGCCAGGGACGCCTCCGACCTCGTCGCCGCCCTGCTCGATCGGCTGTCCGTCATCCCGAGCGGCGAGGTGTTCTTCGCCGGAGCGGCCGACGCGCTGGCCCGCGCGCCGCTGGCCGAACTCCTGCCCGAGGTCGTCCCCACCACCGCGGCCGCCGCCCCCGCCCTGACCGGTAATGCACCGGCCTTCACCTCGGCGAAGGCGGAGCGGCTGCTCGGCTGGACGGCCAAGCGCAGCTGGCGCACCGAGCTGGCCGAGGCATGAGCTGCTCGTCCCCCTCGACAGGACTCTGGCCTTCACCCGCGTGCTGGAGGCCGTCAGGGTCGCGCCCGACCCGGTACCGATCGCCGACGTCCGCCAGGAGATCACCGGCGAGGACCGGGTCCTGCCGGGCATGCGCGAGCTGGTCGCCACCTGCGCGGAGCGACTGGCGCTCTACTCGGAGCTCGACACCCCGTGGGCGGTGCAAGCGCTTGCGGCGGCGAGCGACACGCAGGCCTTGACGTCGCCGGTGGAAGCTCCACGCCGCCACCCGGAGACCAGGACCGACCGAAGCGCGGGTTCCCGACCGGCCGGAGGCGGAGGGAAACCGGTTGCCATCAGGTGCCCACCCCCACGGATCGGGCGCCCAAGGTTTCCGACCAGTTCGCGCCGGCGGAGCTCCAGGCCGCTCCTGCGCCGGCGGATGTGCCGGAGCGAGAACGCCTGCCGCTGTCCGAGACGGTTCCCGGGTCGACAGGTGACCCGGGAACCGTTTGTGCCCCGGGAGGTCGGGTGCCGCGATCACTGCCTATGGGGTTTCACCAGCGCCCGCCCAGCTCGTGCAGGGTGAACACGCCGCCGACCCTGTCGTGCAGGGGTTCGGTCAGGTCGGGTTCGCCCTGCTCGGCGATGATCGGGGCGGCGTGCCCCTCGGAGTCGTCGCGCGACTCGTAGCCGATCGCCTTCGCCTCGTCCAGGGACCACCACCTGCGCGTGTTGTCGGACACGCCCCACACCACGTGGTACCCCGTCGCCTCCATGGCCGCCTCCAGGAGGCGGGCGCAGTCACCGGGCGAGATCCAGGTGGCGAGGCCCCTGGTGTCGCCCGAACCCTCGTTGCAGGTGCCGAGCCTGACGATCGTCACGTTCATCCCGAACCTGTCGTGGTACAGGCTGCCCAGCGCCTCCATCACGACCTTGCTCACGCCGTACAGCGTGTCGGGCCGGGGGAAGGCGTAGTCGGGCAGTTCGGCGCCGCCGTCGGGGCGGGTGTGGAAGCCGACCGAGTGGTGGCTGCCCATGAGCACGACGTGCCGTACCCCCTCCTGGCGGGCGGCCTCCATCAGCACGTAGGTGCCGTTCATGTTGGCCTCGACGATGTCGGCCCACGGGTGCTCGCGGCTCTGGCCGCCGAGGTGGATGACGGCGTCGACGTCCTTCATGGCGACGGCCATGGCGGCGGCGTCCGCGAGGTCGGCGACGACGACCTCCTCGCCGGGTCCCGCCTCCAGGGGGACCAGGTCGGACAGGCGGAGGATCCGTCCCTCGCGGGCCAGCAGCGGGCGGAGCAGGGTGCCGACTTTCCCGGCCGCGCCGGTGACAAGGATGCGCATGGTGACTGTTGTACACGGCTCTGACCTGAATTCACATACATGGAATATTGACGTGATCTAGGCCACTCGTTACGGTCGCATGAACGAAATACACATCCGCGAAACCCATCCACGTATGTGAACAAGGAGGCGGTCTGATGCCACGTCATCTGCTCGGGGCCGCGATTGTCACGGCGCTCGCCGTCACCCTGTCCGGCTGCGGCTCCGGCGGGGGTTCTGGCGACGACGCCCTGGAGATCTGGATCCGGCAGGCGCCGGACTCCGACTCCGCCAAGACAGCGGTGAAGCTGGCCGACGCGTTCACCAAGGCCAGCGGGGTCAAGACGAAGGTCGTCGCCCTCTTCGACGACTTCGAGACCAAGCTGCAGCAGCAGGCGGCGCAGAAGAACCTGCCTGACATCGTCATCAACGACACCGCGCAGCTCGGCAACATGCAGACGCAGGGCTGGCTGCGCGAGGTCGACAAGGCCAAGCTCAAGGGCGGCGACCAGCTCGCCGACCGGGCGTGGCAGGCCGCCCAGGCCGGCAACGGGAAGTACTACGCGGCGCCGTTCTCCGCCCAGGCGTTCGCTCTGATCATCAGGAAGGACTGGAGGGAGAAGGTCGGCCTGCAACCTCCGCAGACCTGGGACGATCTGGCGAAGCTGGCCAAGGCGTTCACCGAGCAGGACCCCGACGGCAACGGCCAGAAGGACACCTACGGCTTCGTCGCCCCTGCGGGCACCAAGCGCGGCTACGCCTCCTGGTACGCCTCCTCCCTCATCTACGCCAACGGCGGCAACTTCCTCACCGACAGCGGCGGCGGCAAGTTCGCCCCCGCGGTCGCCGACCCCAAGACCGTCGAGGCGGTCAAGTGGCTGCAGGACCAGTTCTGCGTCGCCAAGACCGTCAACCCCGGCGCGGTCAGCAACGACACCACCGTCACCCACGAGGTTTTCGAGAAGGGCCAGGGCGGCATCTACCTGGTCGGCCCCTACGTGCTGGCCCGGTTCGTCAAGAGCATCGGCACCGACAAGCTCGAGGTCGTCAAGGTGCCCAAGGGCCCCTCGGGCGGTCCCGGCACCCTCGGCGAGGGCGAGAACGTCTACCTCATGGCCGGCTCGGGCAACGAGGACGGCCAGCAGAAGTTCGCCGAGTTCGCCGTCTCCCCCGAGGGCCAGCGGATCGGCATGAACAAGGACGCGAACGGCGCCATCGTCAGGCTGCCGGTCAACAAGGGCGTCGACATGGCCGCCGAGCGTACCGACCCGCGGTGGAAGGTGTTCCAGGAGGCCTACGCCGACGCCGTCTACAGCTCCCCCGTCCCCAACTGGGCGCCCATCAGGCAGACCTCGGCCGACGCCATCAACGCGGTGTGGGCCGACTGCGGCGCCGACGTGAAGGCGGGCATGGACGGCCTGGCGGCCAAGCTGACCTCGGAACTGCAGGCCCAGAAGGCATCGTGACCACGACGCTCACGCGGCCGGAGCAGCGCACGGCACCGCGTCGCCGCCCCCGACAGGGGCGGTGGCGCGGCACCGCCGTCGCGTGGCTGTTCCTCTCCCCCGCGCTGATCCTGTTCCTGTACTTCAAGTTCATCCCCATGTTCGAGGGCCTGCGGATGAGCTTCTTCAAGGTCCAGCCCTTCCTTGGCGACGAGTGGGTCGGGCTCGACAACTACCGGACGATCATGTCCGACGACGCGTTCGTCAGCGCCGTCTGGCACAGCCTCGTCCTGGCCGTGGGCACGACGATCGGGTCACTGCTCCTCGGTCTGGCGTTCGCCCTGCTCATCGAGGGTCCGGCCCGCTACCTGTGGTTCGTCAGGACCGCGGCGTTCCTGCCGGTGGTCACCACGATGGCGGCGGTGGCCGAGGTGTGGCGGATCATGTACCACCCGGCCGACACCGGCCTGCTCAACAGCATCCTCGGCTGGATCGCCCTCGACCCCCAGCCGTTCCTGGCCAGCGAGCACTCGTCGCTGTGGTCGATCATGGGGATGAGCATCTGGCGGGGCACGCCGTACGACATGATGATCTTCCTGGCCGGGCTGGTCGGGATCGACAGGACCCTGTACGAGGCGGCGGCGGTGGACGGGGCGAGCACCTGGTCCAGGCTGCGCCACATCACGCTGCCCGCATTGCGGCCCGTCTTCTGGATCCTCTTCACGCTGGCGGCCATCCGGGGACTGCGGGTCTTCGTCGAGGTGTACGTGCTCACCAACGGCGGGCCGAACGGCTCGTCCGAGGTGCTCATGACCCTCATCTACAAGCTCGGGTTCCAGCGCAGCGAGCTGGGCATCGCGGCAGCGGGAGGCATCGTGCTGTTCGCGGCCACCCTGGCGCTCACCGTGGTGGTCCAGCTGATGCGCAGGAGGCAGGCGGCATGAGATTCGACAGCGCGCTCGGCCTGGAGTCCCGCAAGGGGCCGCCGGCGACGGCGGGCAAGGTCCTGCTCTACTCGATGATGGTGCTGGTCTTCACCGGCCCGCTGGTCGGCCTGCTCGTCAGCGCGTTCAGCAAGACGCTCGACCCGACCAGCTTCACGCTGTGGCCCGACGAGTTCACGCTGGAGAACTTCACCCAGGCGGCGGAGAAGAACGTCTACCTCTACCTGTTCAACTCCTTCGTGGTCGTCGGGTTCGGGCTGGCGCTGCAGATGGTGGTGAGCGTCTTCGCCGCCTACTCGCTGGCGCGCAAGAGGTTCAGGGGCATGGCGTTCGTCATGCTGATCATGCTGGCCACGATGATGCTGCCCGAGGAGATCATCGCGATCCCGCTCTCGCTGGTGCTGGCCGACATGCCGCTCATCCACGCCAACCTCATCGACTCCTACGCGGGCATGATCCTTCCGGTCGGCGCGTGGGGCTTCTCGATCCTGGTCATGACCGAGTTCATGAAGGAGGTGCCGGTCGAGCTGGAGGAGGCCGCGAAGATCGACGGCGCGGGCGAGCTGCGCACGTTCTTCACCATCATCCTGCCGCTGTGCAAGCCCGCGCTCGGCGTGATCGGCGTCTTCGGGTTCACCATGATCTGGGACCAGTACCTGCTGCCGCTGATCGTGGCCAACGAGTCGGATCACTGGACGCTGCCGATCGCGCTGCGCTCGCTCCGCTCGGACGAGGAGGTCGGCATCGGCATCCTGCTGGCCGCGTCGCTGCTGGCACTGCTGCCGTCGGTGATCGCCTTCCTGGCCTTCCAGCGGCAGTTCATGCGCGGTCTTACCAGCGGCGCTATCAAGGGTTAGATGTCCATGTATATGGATGGCATCCATTATTCTGTCACCCATGGAGCCCTCGATGGTCAAGTCGGCCGAGCGAACGGTCCGCATCCTCGAAACGCTGGCGGCCTCGCCGGAGCGCCTGACGCTGTCGGAGCTCCAGCAGCGCACCGGCTTCCCCCGCAGCAGCCTGCACGCCCTCATGCGCACGCTCGTCGAGCTGAAGTGGATCGAGACGGAGCCCGGCGTATCCTCCTTCGGGATCGGCCCGCACGCGCTGCTGACCGGCACCGCCTACCTGGACAAGGACCCCGCCCTGCCGCTGGCGCACGACGCGCTGGAGGACCTGAGGGAGGAGATCGGGCACACGGTCCACTTCGCCCGCCGCGACGACGCGCATGTCCTCTACCTGGCCACCAGGGAGTCGCGCGACCGGCACGCGATCTCGAGGGTGGGCCGCAGGCTGCCCGCGAGCGTCACCGCGCTCGGCCAGGCGCTGCTGGCGCAGCTGACCGACGACGAGGTGGCCGCGCTGCTGCCCGACCCGCTGCCGGCCCTCACCGGGCACTCGATCACCGACCTGGCCAAGCTCACCGACGAACTCGACCAGGTCCGCGCCCGCGGCTACGCGCTCGAACGCGAGCAGGGCACTCCTGGCGTGGCCTGCGTGGCCGTGGCGGTGGACTACCGCATCCCCGCCACCGACGCCATCAGCTGCTCGATGCCCGCGGGGCTGCCCCACGAGGAGATCGAGCGGATCGCCGAGGCGGTCATCAGGCACACCCGCAGGTTCGCTGCCACTCTGCGCCGGGAGGGCATCCGATAACACATCATCCGGCGCGTTCTCTGGAGGAAAGAAATGCGTCTTGATGGTGTTCTCTTCTTCCCTGTGACGCCCTTCGGTGACGACGGCTCCGTGAACGGCCGCACGCTGGCCGTCCACGTGGCCAAGGGGGTCGCGGCGGGGGCAGGAGGAGTGTTCGCCGCCTGCGGCACAGGCGAGTTCAACGCCTTGGCGCTGGAGGAGTACTCCTCCGTGGTCTCCACCTCCGTGTCAGCCGCCGCGGGGCAGGTGCCCGTGCTCTCCGGCGCGGGCGGGTCGCTGCCGTTCGCCCAGGCGTGCGCGCGAGCCGCCACCGAGGCGGGCGCCGACGGGCTGCTGCTCATGCCGCCCTACCTCGTGAGCGCCCCCGCGACCGGCCTGGTCGGCTACGTGCGCCAGGTCGCGGCCGTCACCGACCTGCCGATCATCGTCTATCAGCGTGGTACGGCCCGCTTCACGCCCTCGGCCGTGGCGGAGTTGACCTCGCTGCCCAGCGTCATCGGGTTCAAGGACGGGCTGGGGGACTTCGACCTGCTGCAGCGGATCATCCTCCGCGTACGGCAAGCGACGGACCGCCCGTTCACGTTCTTCAACGGGCTGCCGACGGCCGAGCTGACCGTGCCCGCCTACCGGGGGCTCGGGGTGCCGCTGTACTCGAGCGCGGTGTTCGCGTTCGCGCCGGAGATCGCGCTGGCCTTCCACAAGGCGGTGACGGGCGGCGACGAGGTGATGGTGCAGCGGCTGCTCACGAGCTTCTACCTGCCATTGGTGGAGCTCAGGGACCTGGTGCCTGGGTACGCGGTGTCGCTGGTGAAGGCGGGGGTGCGGCTGCGGGGGCTGGACGTGGGCGGTGTGCGCGCGCCGCTGGTGGACCCGGCCCCGGAACACGTGGCCGAGCTCGAGCGCATCATCGCGGCGGGGCTGGAGCTCGCGGGTTAGCCCTCCCCTGGCCCGCCCTGCGCGCCGGGTGGCCGCGGGGCCGAGAGCGTTCGCCCGGCCCCGCGACCGCCGGTGTCAGCCGTCGATGCGCTGCGGCACGCCCACCGGGTTGTCGTCGCGCAGTTCCACCGGGAGCAACTCCTGCGGCCACCCCTGGTACGCCGTCGGACGCAGCCACCTGCGGATCGCCATCGCGCCCACCGAGGTGTGCTCGGGCGAGGTGCTGGCCGGCCACGGACCGCCGTGGTGCATCGCCCAGCACACCGCCACGCCGGTCGGCCAGCCGTTCCAGATGAGCCGCCCGGCCTTCCCCGCCAGCGCCTCCGCGACCGGGACGGCCTCGGCCGTGTCGGTGGCGTGCACCGTGGCGGTGAGGGAGCCGTCGAGCCGTCCCAGCACCTCGACGAGCTCGGCCACGTCGTTGTAGGTGATCACGATCGACGAGGGGCCGAAGCACTCCTCGGCGACCGAGGGCAGCTGGGCGGCGAAGGCGGCCAGGTCGATGGTGAAGACCTTGGGCGCGACCGCCCACTCCCCGTCGCCCTGTGTGCCCTCGGCCAGCAGGGTGAGCTTGGACAGGCGCTCGAGGCCCTGGAGGTAGCCCTCCCTGATGCGCGAGCTCAGCATCGCCGAGCCGTTGCTGCCCGCGACCGCCGCCCCGAGGGAGGCGACGAGGTCGGCGTCGTCGGGGGCGAAGACCAGGCCAGGGTTGGTGCAGAACTGTCCGGTGCCGAGCGTGAGCGAGGCGGCGAAGCCGTCGGCGAGCCCCTCGCGCGCGGCGGAGGGCAGCACGACGACGGGGTTCACGCTGCCCAGCTCGCCGTAGAACGGGATCGGCTCCTCGCGTTCGTCGATGAGCGCCTGGATGGCCTTGCCGCCGGGAATCGACCCGGTGAAGCCGACCGCGACCACATCGGGGTGCTGGACGAGCCGCTTGCCCGCCGACAGGCCGTGGACCAGGCCGAGGAGCGCGGGGTCGGGCAGCGCCGACCTGATGATCTCGGCCGACAGCTCGGACGTCAGCGGGTGCGCGGGGTGCGCCTTGACGACGACGGGGCATCCGGCGGCGAGCGCCGAGGCGGTGTCGCCGCCCGCCACGGAGAACGCGAACGGGAAGTTCGACGCCGAGAAGACGCCGACGACCCCGTGCAGCGGGCGGTTCATCCGGCGCACGTCCGCCTGCACCGAGATGATCGCCTCCAGGTACCCGCCGTCGCGCAGCACGTCGGCGAAGAGCCTGAACTGGCCGGCCGCGCGGGCGACCTCCCCGCGCAACCTGGTCTCGCCCAGCGCGGTCTCCCTGTCGGCCACGGCCCACAGCCGGTCGACGTTGGCCTCCAGCGCGGCGGCGACGGCCTCGAGCACCTCGGGCCTGCTCGCCGTCCGCCAGGCGACTCCCGCCGCGTCGGCGGCCTCGACGGCCGCGTCGACGCCGGCGTCGGTGGTCTCGGGAATCCCCTCGCCGAAGGTCTCGCCGGTGCGCGGGTCATATGCGTGGATCATCGCTTCACCCCTATGCAATATCACACTTCACTCTAGCGTGCTCTTGACACTCGCTCGGCCCGATTCTTACAGTACCGACAGTCGTCCACAATTCTGGCGGTTGTTCACATATATGAACATTAGAGAGATCACTGTCACCCCGGTCGCCTTCCGCGACCCGCCCCTGCTCAACGCCGCCGGAGTCCACGAACCGTGGGCGCTGCGCACGATCGTCGAGGTCGTCACCGACGAGGGCCTCTCAGGGCTCGGCGAGACCTACGGGGACCTGGGCCACCTGGAAAAGGTGCGCTCTGCGGCCTCTGCCCTCATCGGCCTGGACGTACACGCCCAGAACGAGATCTACTCCCGCGTCTCCGCCCTCGTCGGCGACGTCGTCAGCGACCTGCACGGGCTGACCGGCGCGGCCACCAAGGAGAAGAGCGTCGACAGGGTCTACTCGCCGTTCGAGGTCGCCTGCCTGGACATCCGCGGCAAGGCGACGGGCCGTCCGGTGAGCGACCTGCTCGGCGGCGCCGTACGGCAGGCCGTGCCGTACAGCGCCTACCTCTTCTACAAGTGGGCGGGCCACCCCGGAGAGCCGGACGACAGGTTCGGCGCGGCGCTCGACCCCGAAGGCATCGTGGCGCAGGCCCGTCTGCTGATCGAGGAGTACGGCTTCCGCTCCATCAAGCTCAAGGGCGGCGTGTTCGAGCCCATGCGGGAGGTCGAGGCGATCCGCGCGCTGCGCGAGGCCTTCCCCGACCACCCGCTCCGCCTCGACCCGAACGCGGTCTGGTCGGTCGAGACCTCGATCGAGGTCGCCCGCGCCCTGGACGGGACCCTGGAATACCTGGAAGACCCCACCGCCGGCATCTCCGGCATGGCGGCCGTCGCGAATCAGGCCCCGATGCCCCTGGCGACCAACATGTGCGTGGTGACCTTCGAGCACCTGCCGCCCGCCATCAGGGAGGGGGCGATCGGGGTGCTGCTGTCCGACCACCACTACTGGGGCGGCCTGGCGCGCTCCGTGCAGCTCGCGCGGCTGTGCGAGACCTTCGGGATCTCGCTGTCGATGCACTCCAACAGCCACCTCGGGATCAGCCTGGCCGCGATGACGCACCTGGCCGCCGCCGTCCCGAACGTCGCCACCGCCTGCGACACGCACACACCGTGGCAGGACGGGCAGGACGTCGTGGCGCCGGGCGCGCTCCGGTTCGTCGACGGCGCGGTGCCCGTGCCCACGGGACCCGGGCTCGGGGTCGAGCTGGACAGGGACGCGCTCGCGGTGATGCACGAGCAGTACCTCAAGTGCGGGCTCACCTCGCGCGACGACACCGGCTACATGCGCAGATTCGACCCCTCGTTCGTCAACAGGCGCCCTCGCTGGTGACGCCCGTGAACATCGCCTACGTCTACCCGTGGGACATCGTCGGCGACCCCGCCGCGCCCGCCAGGCTCGCCGCGCTCGGCGTGGACGCGGTCGCGCTGGCCGCCTCCTACCACTCCACCCGCGCCGCCACCCCCTTCCACCCCGCGCACCGGGTGCTCGACGTGCCCTACTCCGCCTTCTACCTCCCGGTACGGCAGGCGGCATGGGGCCGCCTCGTCCCGCCGAACCCGACGTGGACCACGCCCGACTCCTTCCTCCATGCGCGCGACGCGCTCAGAGCCGCCGGCCTGCCCGTGCACGCGTGGACCGTCCTGACCCACAGCAGCCACCTCGGCGCCGCCCACCCCGACCTGGTCGTGCGCAACGCCTTCGGCGACCCTTACCCCTACGCCCTGTGCCCCTCGCACGAGGACGTCGGCGAGTACTGCGAGCGGCTGGTGCGGGAGATCGTCTCGGTGGGGGCGCCCGACGGGATCATCCTGGAGGCGTGCGGCCCGATGGGATTCGGCCACCAGAGCGTCCACGAGAAGACCGGCGGCGCCGACTGGACGTCCGTGCAGGCGGCGCTGCTCTCGCTCTGCTTCTGTCCGGCCTGCGTCCCCGGCTACGCCGACCCCGACCGGCTGCGAGCGCTGGTCCGCTCCGGTGTCGACGGCCTGCCCGCCTCCCCAGGGGAGGGGCCGGCGCCCGGCCTGCCGGCATCGGCGAAGGCATCAGGGGCGGCGCGACCGGCGGGGTCGGTGGAGGAGGCTCTCGGGGACTCGGCCGTCGGCGTGCGCGACCGGCGGACGGGGCTGGCGGCCTCGCTGCGGGCCAGGCTCGTCGCGGCGGTGCGGGAGCTGGCGCCAGGCCTGCCGATCAGGACCCACGCCAGCCCCGACCCGTGGGCGGCGGGCCCGTTCGCCACGCTCCACGCCGGCGATCCCTCGCTCGACGGGCTGGTGGCCATGTGCTGGGGCACCCCCGAAGAAGCCGCCTCCAACCTCGAACGGCTGTCGGCGAACCTCGCGGAGGGACAGCGGCTCGGCGCCTACGCGCTGTTCCTGCCGCCCAAGCCCGCCGACGCCGAGGATCTGGCCGCCTCGTTCGCCGCCTTCACGAAGGCGGGGGCGGACGAGCTGCACCTGTATCACGTGGGCCTCGCCTCCCCCGCGCGCATGAGCGCCCTCTCCGAGGCCCTCCGGCTCGCCCGCTCCTAGCCACCCCGCTCCCCGGATCCTGTGAGCCCGGGGGGCCGTCGCGCCGGGCGCAGGACCGCGGTCAGCGAACCTGGGAGAGATAGGGCAGGTGGGTGGCACCGTCGAACGGGGCGAGGCGGTCGGTGACGGCCTTCGTGAGCGCCGCCGCCGCGCTCTCCGCCTGGGCGATCACCTCGGGCGGGTAGCCCAGCAGCACCTGGTGGTCGGCGAACTCGTCCTCGTCGTCGACGAACACCCGCCCCTCCCGCGTGCGGACCACGTCGAGGTCCAGGTCGACCATCGTCACCTCGCCGTCGTTCCACTCGGGGACCGTGGTGACGTCGACGTAGACGTCCAGCTTGTGGCCCTCGTCGTTGAACAGCGCGACCCACCACTCGTTCCTCGGGAACAGCATCACGAACGCGCGCTCCCACACCACCGGAGGCCCGTCGCCCTTCGCCCCCGTCGTGCCCGCCTCGCATCCCACCCACACACCGTGTACGTCCTCGCCGAGCAGCCTGGCCGGGTGGTGCCAGTGGAGGGAGCCGCCGTACTTGCGGAATACGACCTTCATGTCCCCGACCGTACAACGAGCCCGCTTTCGTACGCGGCGATGACCAGTTGGGCCCTGTCGCGGGCTCCGAGTTTGGTCAGCAGGCGGCCGATGTGCGTCTTGACGGTGGCCATGCTGAGATGCAGGTGTTCGGTGATCTCGGTGTTGGACAGGCCGCGCGCGATCAGCGTCAGAACCTCGCGTTCCCTGCCGGTGATCCCTTCGAGCCCGCGCACCGAGGGGCGCGCGTACTCCTCGATGAGCCTGCGCGTGACCGTGGGCGCCAGCAGCGCCTCCCCCGCGGCGACGACCCTGATCGCCGCCAGCAGGTCGGCGGGCGGGGTGTCCTTGAGCAGGAACCCCGACGCCCCGGCCCGCAGCGCCGCGTAGACGTAGGCGTCGAGGTCGAACATGGTCACGATCAGCACCTTGGCCGTGTCGCCGATCCTGCGGGTGGCCTCGATGCCGTCCATCTCCGGCATCCTGACGTCCATCAGCACCACGTCGGGTCGGGTGGCCATGGCGAGCTCGACCGCCCGCGCGCCCGTGCCGGCCTCGCCGACGACGCCGAGATCGGGCTCATTGTCCACCAGCACTCTGAAGCTGCCGCGCAGCAGGACCTGGTCGTCGGCGATGAGGACGCGGATCATGCGTAGGGAATCGTCGCGGCCACGCGGAAGCCGCCTTCGGGGCGCGGCCCCGCCGAGAACGCTCCGCCGTACATCATGACCCTCTCTCTCATCCCGACCAGGCCGTGACCCTGGTGATCGCCCTTCTGCGGCAGCACCCCGTGTCCGGGGCCGTCGTCGGCCACCTCGACCCGCGCCCGCGCCCCGTCGGCCGCCACCGTCACCGTGCAGCGGGCGGGGGCGGCGTGCTTGACGACGTTCGTGAGCGCCTCCTGCACGATGCGGTGGACGGCCAGCCGTACGCCGTCAGGAAGCCCTTCCAGCCCCGACGCCGCCAGCTCGACCCGCACGCCCGCGAGCCTGGCGCGCTCGGCCAGCTCGCCGAGCTCAGGCACGGGACGCAGGTCCGGCGGCTCGGTGCGCAGCACGCCCAGCAGGTGACGCATCTCCGTCAGCGCGTCGCGGCTCGCGGTCTCGATCACCTTCAGGGCGTCGTGCGCCTCCTCCGGCCTGGTGCGCATCACATGGTTGGCGACGCCCGCCTTGACCGCGATGAGGCCCATGCTGTGCGCGACGACGTCGTGCAGTTCGCGGGCGATGCGCAACCGCTCCTCGGTGACCAGCCGCTCGGCCGCGCGCGCCGCGTAGATCCGCCGCTCGCGCACCGCCCGCCCCACCGTCCACGACCCGCCCAGCGCCGCGATTCCCAGGACGACGTCCCCCGCCCCGCGCGCCCAGCCCACCGGCGCGCCCGCCACGGCCAGCGCCAGGACGGCCACCACCGTGACGACCGCGATCGCGGTCGTCGGCGCCCTGCCCGAGCGGGACAGCGCCACCATGTAGAGCGCGTACGCGGGCGCGACGTAGGCGCCGCTCACCACGCCGGAGAAGCCGGCCGCCAGCGCCACCGCGAGGACCACGACGAAGACGCCCACCGGCCACAGCCTGCGCACCGCCAGCGGGGCCCCCAGCCCGAGCGCGAAGACCGCCTTGCCCCACAGCGGCACCGGCGCGTCGGCCGCGGACGTCATGGCCACCAGCGCGACCACCCAGCCGGCCACGCAGTCGAGCGCGATGAGCTGGCCGCGGGTCAGCCGTCTGGTGAAGTCCACGCCCAGCACGCTATCCGGCGGCCCGCCCGTGCCGCGTCATACCCAGGTCCGATGCGCGGGCCGCGGGCCGTACCCGACCGTGAGGAGGTGATCGAAGTGAGAGAACTGACCAAGAAGTACGGCGGGACGCGCGCCGTCGACCGCCTGACCTTCACCGTCGAGCCCGGGCGCGTCACCGGGTTCCTCGGCCCGAACGGCGCGGGCAAGTCCACCACGATGCGGGTGCTGCTCGGCCTCGACGCGCCCACCTCCGGCGAGGCCCTCGTCAACGGCCGCCGCTACACGAGCCTGCGCAGGCCGCTGCACGAGGTGGGCGCGCTCCTGGACGCCAACGCCCTGCACCCGGGAAGGAGCGCCTACAACCACCTGCTCGGCCTGGCCCTCACCAACGGGATCGGGCCCACCCGCGTCGCCGAGGTCCTCGAACGCGTCGGGCTCGCGGGCGTGGCCCGCAAGAAGGCGGGCGGGTTCTCACTCGGCATGAAGCAGCGGCTCGGCATCGCCGCCGCGCTGCTCGGCGACCCCGGCGTGCTGATGTTCGACGAGCCGGTCAACGGACTCGACCCCGACGGCGTGCGCTGGATCCGCGACCTGATGCGCTCGCTGGCCGCCGAGGGCAGGACCGTCCTGCTGTCCAGCCACCTCATGAGCGAGATGGCGCTGACCGCCGACAGGATCGTCATCGTCGGCAGGGGCCGCCTGATCGTCGAGTCCGCGATGAAGGACCTCACCGACGCCTACGACTCCCTGGAGTCGGCCTACCTCGCCCTCACCGCGGGCAGCGTCGAGTACGGGGCCACCCGTTGATCGCCTCGGAGTGGCTGAAGCTGCGCTCGGTCGCCTCCACCTACTACGCCGTCGGCGCCGCCGCGCTCATGGTCGTCCTCGGCGCCGCGTGGAGCCTCTACGTCGGCGCGCTCGCCGACGAGCGCGGCTCTGTCAGGGCAGCGGCTCCCGAGGAGGGTTTCCTGCCCCTGGTCCAGATCAGCTTGGCCGTGATCGGCGTGCTGGCCATCACCGTCGAGTACGGCACGGGCACCATCCGTCCCTCGCTCACCGCCGTTCCGCGCCGCAGGGCGCTGCTGCTGGCCAAGGCGGCCGTGGTGACGGCCACGACGGCGGCCACGGGGTTCATCGTGATCTTCACGACCTACGCCGTGAGCCATCTCGTCGCGGGCGATCGCGCGGTCGGCTACAACGCGGGCTCGATCGCGGACGACCTGCCGTCGCTGCTCGGGTCGGTGCTGTCGGTGACGGTGCCGGCGCTGGTCGGGCTCGGCCTCGGCGTGGTCACCCGATCGACCGCCGCGGCCATCGGCTCCGTCGTCGGACTGCTGTTCGTGCTGCCCGGGATCGCTCCCTACCTGCCGCCGCCCTGGAACGTCAGGATCGGCGCGTGGATGCTGCCGAACCTGGTGCCGCAGATCGCCGGGGACCGGATCTCCACCCGGCTCGAAGGAGTACTGCCGCCCGCGGTGGCGGTGGCCGTACTCGTCGGATACGCGGCCGTCGCGCTGGCCATCGCCTTCGTCGTCTTCGACAGGAGGGACGCGTGAAGGTGCTCGCCTCGGAGTGGCTCAAGATCCGCTCGATCCGGTCCAGCCACCTGCTCGTGCTCATCGGCCTCGGCGCCATCCTGCTCGCGGTCGCGGTGGCGTTCTCCGCGATCTCCATGTACGACAACGCGTCCCCAGCGATGCGGCGCAGCGCGCGGATCGCGGAACTCGAGGAGGTGGTGCTGATCGTCCCGCAGCTGTGCATGGGGATCATGGGGGTGCTGGCGATCACCTCCGAGTACGCCACAGGACAGATCAGGACCAGCCTCGCGCTCGTGCCGCGGCGCTGGCCCGTGCTGATGGCCAAGTCGGCGGTCGTGGGCGGCCTCGGGCTCGTCGTCGGGCCCGTCGTGGTGTTCGTGACGTACGCGGTGGCCAAGCAGATGCTGGAGGGGCGCTACCCCGTGGCGTCGTTCGCCGAGCGGTTCCCGACGCTCATGACCTCGTCGCTGACGGTGGCGGTGTTCGCGCTGGTCGGCCTGGGACTCGGCACCGTCCTGCGGTCCGCGGCGGGATCGATCGCGGTGCTCGTGGGACTGGTGTACGTGATCCCGATCGTGGTGGGCAACCTGCCCGAACCATGGAGCGAGCGGTTCGGGTCCCTGATGATCGGCGCGCTGCCCCGGGAGATCACGGGGGCCGACCTGACATCATCGGTCTACGGGGCCCTCCTGCCCCCGGTGGCGGCGGGGGTGGCGCTGGCGCTCTACGCGGTCGTCCCCCTGCTGGCGGGTGCGCTGCTCCTCCGCCACCGCGACGCCTGACCGCCACCGGCCGCAGCCCGCCCCCGGACGCGACCCGAGAAGGGGCCCAACGGGAAACCCCGGCCGCGGTCCATCGCGGACGTGCGCGTGGGCGGGCCGGGGTTTCGCGGAGCGGAGGTCAGACCTCGACGACCACCGGGATGATCATCGGGCGGCGGCGGTAGGTGTCGCTCACCCAACGGCCCACCGTCCTGCGGACCACGCGGCGGATCTGCTGCATGTCGACGACGCCGTCGGCGGCGTGCTGCTCGATCGCCTTCTCGATCACCGGGATGATCTCGTCGAACCGCTCAGGGTCGATGCCCGACCCGCGCGCGTGGATCTCGGGCCCAGCGGTGATCTTGCCGGTGTTGGAGTCGACCACGACCACCACCGACACGAACCCCTCGTCGCCCAGGATGCGCCGGTCCTTCAGCGAGGTGTCGGTGATCTCACCGACCGAGATGCCGTCCACGTAGACGTATCCGGCCTGCACCGCGCCGGTGATCTTCGCGCGGCCGTCGACCAGGTCGACCACGACGCCGTCCTCGGCGATCACGATGTGGTCGCTGGGCACGCCGGTCAACTCGGCCAGCGCGGCGTGCGCCCTCAGGTGCCGCCACTCGCCGTGCACGGGCATGAAGTTCGAGGGACGCGTCAGGTTGAGCACGTACAGCAGCTCACCGGCCGCCGCGTGCCCCGACACGTGCACCTTCGCGTTGCCCTTGTGGACGACGCGGGCGCCCCACCTGGTCAGCCCGTTGATGACCTTGTTCACCGCGGTCTCGTTGCCGGGCACCAGCGAGGACGCCAGCAGCACGGTGTCGCCGGGCGCGATGCGGATGGCGTGGTCGCGGTCGGCCATGCGTGACAGCGCCGCCATCGGCTCGCCCTGCGAACCCGTGCAGATCAGCACGACGTCCTCCGGCGGCCACATCTCGATGTCGCGGGAGTCGACGATCAGGCCAGGCGGTACGCGCAGGTAGCCGAGCTCGCGGGCCACGCCCATGTTGCGCACCATCGACCGGCCGACGAGCGCGACCTTGCGGCCGTGCTTCTCGGCGGCGTCGATCACCTGCTGGACGCGGTGGACGTGGGAGGCGAAGCTCGCCACGATCACCCGCTTGGTCGAGGTGCGGATCACCTCGTCGACGACGGGGGCGATCTCCCGCTCGGACGTGACGAACCCCGGCACCTCGGCGTTGGTCGAGTCGGACATCAGCAGGTCGACGCCTTCGGAGCCGAGCCTGGCGAACCCGCCCAGGTCGGTCAGCCGTCCGTCGCTGGGCAGCTGGTCCATCTTGAAGTCGCCGGTGTGCAGGACGATGCCCGCAGGCGTCCTGACGGCGACGGCGAGCGCGTCGGGGATGGAGTGGTTGACCGCGAGGAACTCGCAGTCGAACGGCCCGAACCGGCGCCGCTCACCCTCCGTGACCTGCACCTTTTCCGGCTGGATGCGGTGCTCGGCGAGCTTGGCCTCGATGAAGGCCAGCGTCAGCTTGGACCCGACGAGCGGGATGTCGCGCCGCTCACGCAGAAGGTACGGCACGGCCCCGATGTGGTCCTCGTGGCCGTGGGTCAGGATGAGCGCCTCGATGTCGTCGAGACGGTCCCTGATGTAGTCGAAGTCGGGCAGGATCAGGTCGACGCCCGGCTGCTCGGGATCGGGGAACAGCACCCCGCAGTCGATGATCAGCAGTCGGCCTTCGTACTCGAAGACCGCCATGTTCCGGCCGATCTCACCGAGACCGCCGAGCGCCACGATGCGCAACCCGCCATCGGGTAGCCGCAGCGGGGGGCCGAGTTCCGGATGCGGGTGGCTCATACGCTGCCCCCAGGTCGGTTAAATCGTGAGCTCAATATCTCCGTTCCTCCCCGTTTCCATTAGTCAACCAACTTCACTCCGCCGGCCACGAGACACGCTCGCAGCTCGGCGATCTGCTCTTGGGTGGCCTCCACCAGCGGAGGCCGCATCGGGCCGACAGGGCGGCCCGTCAGGTTGAGCGCCGCCTTGACCATGATCGCGCCCCCGGCGCGGTTCATGACACCGTCGATGACGGGCAGCAGCTGCCGGTGGACGGCGGTCGCCTGCGCGACCTCGCCCGCCCTGTGAAGCTCGATCATCCTGGCCAGCTCGGCGCCCACCACATGGCCCACCACGCTCACGAACCCCGCCGCGCCCACCGACAGCCACGGCAGGTTCAGCGCGTCGTCGCCCGAGTAGAAGACCAGGTCGGTGGCGGTCATCACCATGGAACCCGCGAAGAAGTCGCCCTTGGCGTCCTTCACCGCCACGATCCGCTCGTGCTGCGACAGCCTGATGAGCGTATCGGTATGGATGGGGACGCCGGCGCGGCCGGGGATGTCATAGAGCATCACGGGCAGCGGCGTCACGTCGGCGACGGCCGCGAAGTGCCGGTAGATGCCCTCCTGGGGCGGCTTGTTGTAGTACGGCGTCACGACGAGCAGGCCGTGGGCGCCGGCCTTCGCGGCCTGCCTGGCCAGCTCGATGGTGTGGTGGGTGTCGTTCGTGCCGACACCGGCGACGATGGTCGCCCTGTCTCCGACGGCCTCCAGCACGACCCGCAGCAGACGCTCCTTCTCCGCGTCGCTGGTGGTCGGCGACTCCCCCGTGGTTCCGCTGACGATCAGGCCGTCGTTGCGCTGCTCGTCGACCAGATAGGTGGCCAGTTTGCGCGCGTTGTCGTAGTCGACGGCGCCGTCAGCGGTGAACGGCGTGACCATGGCGGTCAGCATGCGGCCGAAGGGGGCTTCGGAGGTGCGTGAGGGCGATGCCATAGTGCGAACGGTACCCGGATTCCCTCATGTCCCGAACCCCGCCACCCCTATAACGCCATTTCCGAGCCCTTGTCCCGCTCTGCCGCGGCCTGGCGGCTCTCCCGCCCCGGAGCCGCCGGCCCGCCCCTCCCGCGAGCACCTCACCGGCCGCGCGCACCCGTCGCCTCGGGCGAAGACCGGATCAGCGCGTGCCTCCGCTCGCCGCGGATCCCCGGCCCGGCCGGTACGGCAGGCACCCGCGAGGCCACCGTGGTCACCGCCGACCGCCTGTCCATCACGCCGCTGCGGCAGGACTCCGGCGGGCCGCCGTCACGTCGTCCGTCGCTCAGCGTGACCGTTTTCCCGTGGGGAACACCTTTCGCCGGGATGACCTCCCCTTGGGACGCCTTCCGTCGGGGCGCCCGGCCACGCGCGCTCGGTGACGCGTATCCCTGGACAGACCTCAGCCACGTGACCGGGGTGGCGGCGGGGGCGGCTTGCCGTACGAGATGGGCGTTCTGGGCGGGAAGGGCCGCGCATGGAAGAGGTCGCCGATATGTGCTCGGGGGTACACACATCGACGACCTCTACCGGAAAATCGCCGCACCTTACGCCCGCGTTACAGAGATCTCAGAATTATTTTCCGACCTCCCCAAAGTTGGAACTCCAAGTCCATTCGATGACGGTGGGTTACCTGCCGAATACGGCAACATGGGGCAACGCCTCACAGCAACCCCAGGGATGGACTAGTGGCAAGTTCCGATCCGGTCTACCTGCGCGTCGTCGAAGACATTCGACGGCAGATCAACGACGGCACCCTTCCCCCCGGCGCGCCCATCCCCTCACGGGCGCAGCTGACCCGCAAGTATCAGGTCGGCGAGACCGCCGCCCGCCACGCGCTCCGCGTCCTGGCGAGCGAAGGGCTCATCTTCGGTCGGGTGGGTTCGGGACACTACGTCAGGGAGCGCCCGGACCTCGCTCCCCTGCATCGTTGGCGCTTCCATGATCACCAGGCCCCGTTCGCGGCCGACCTGCAGAGCCAGGGCAGGCGCGTCACGTGGGACTGGCACAGCGAACCCGTGGAGGCCACCCCCGAGATCGCCCAGCGCCTCCGCGTCGACGAGTCGACCACCCTCACCAGGACCCACTACGTGTTCCGCGGCGACGGCAAACCCCTCCAGCTCGCCACCTCCTACGAACCGCTCGAGTTCGCCCCCCACTCGGACGAGGAACGGCGCAGCCTGATCGGCCGGCTCTCCTCCTACGGGATCAAGGTGACCGAGATCATCGAGAGCGTGCACACCCGGGTGCCCCGCCCGGCCGAGATCGACGCCCTCGACCTCTCGGCCGGGGTCCACGTCCTGCATCTCAAACGCACCCACTGGGCGGGCGAACGTCCCGTGGAGACGAGCGACATCGTGGTCCCCGGCGACCGCTTCGAAATCGTCTACAGCATGGCCGTGCACCTGTAGGCCCGTCGTACCCGGGCGACACCCGGGCGGTGCCTCCCTCGCGCCGCCCGGCCCGGATTTGTCGGTGCCCGTTGATAAACCTGCAGGGTGCCGATCCGGAGGTGTCGATTGCGCGTCAAGGACTTGCCCGTCACCGACCGCCCGCGCGAGCGCCTGCTCGCCAGCGGTGCCGCGGCGCTGGCCGACAGGGAGTTGCTCGCCCTCCTCCTCGGCCACGGCACCAGGGAGAGCGACGCCGTCGACCTCGCCGCCCAGCTCATCGCCCACTGCGGCGATCTCGGCGAGCTGGCCCGCTCCGACGCCCACCGCCTCCTCGCCGTCCGCGGCGTCGGCCCTGCCAAGGCGGCCCGCATCGCCGCCGCCTTCCATCTCGTACGGCGAGCGCAGCAGGGCCCCGCCCGCGCCAGGATCACCTCGTCGGGCGATCTGGCCTCCGAGGCCGCGCCGTTCCTCCGCGGGCATCCCCGCGAGCGCCTCGTGGTCGTGATCTGCGACCCACGCGGCTCCGTCCTGCGCCGCGCCCTCATGACCGAGGGCGGCGCCGACCACACACCCGCCCCCATCCGCGAGATCATCACGACGGTGCTCACGTCGAGCGGCGCCGCGTTCGGCGTGGCCCACAACCATCCGAGTGGCTCCCTCGACCCCAGCGAATCGGACCTGGCCACCACCCGACGCCTCGCGGAGGCGGCCGACACGGTGGGGCTCCGCTTCCTCGACCACGTGATCGTCACCGACACCGCCTGGCGCCGCATCCCCCTACCCCAGCAGCCGGAAGCTCGCTAGAAGGCGGAGCCGCCGGCCGAACGCCCGAGGGGCCTCCGGGGACCTCACCCGAACCCGGAAACCCATCGACCCGTTCGCCCAGCGGACGACCACATCGTGCTCGGGCCTGGTGCACCCGGGTGGTCCCGGGCGATGAGGCGCAGGACCACCCGCCCGGCGCCTCCTGCGGCGGGCCCATGCCGGCGCCCGACCCGCCGGAGCGGCCTCGGCGGGGTGGTGACAGACACCGGTGACGACACCCCCGCCGAGACCGAGCACCTCGGGCAGCGAGCGAACATCCCACCCGAGGCACGATCCGAACCAGCACCCAGGTGGCCCCGCCGTCCAACGACGGGACCACCCTCGCACTGACTCCGGCAGGCCGCGCCTGACCCACCGGAGCCGACCTCCCGCAGAGGCGAGTGAGCAAAGGGGATAACCCCCACGGGAGACCCAGCACCCCCGGCAAGAGCCGCTGACTCCTGCCTGAGGCCGTCCAGGTGGTTCCGCAGCGCAGTACGGGACCACTGCCGGCAGGCAGGAGCCCACCTGCCGGAAATGGCCTGTCGCGAGGACGTGGGATCGCGAAACCCCGCGAGAGGCCGAGCGCCTCGGGCGGACGAGAGGACCACCCGCCCGAGGCACGACTGATGCCCAGAACCTGAGGTGGTCCCGCGCGACCCGGGCGCGGGACCGACCCCTACCGTCTCCGGAGGGCCGGGCCCAGCCCTCCGAAGTGGCCTCTCGCGGAAGCGACGAACATGGGATGACCCCCGCGAGAGGCCGAGCACCTCAGGGCGGCAGGGCACCACGCCTGAGGTACGACCACGATGGCCGCGGGACCCGCTTCAGTCCCATCGGCCGCGATGAACGCCGCCCTCGGACAGGCCGAGCATGGGCATCCACCATCCCCACGACTGCGTTCCTGACCGATGGCGTCCGCGCCGGGGTCGCTGTCGCGCGCCCGCCAGGTACGCGCGCCACGCCACCACCCGCCAGAACATGATCACCGCGCCTCCCCACGAAGCAGGCGCTCCCACAACCCCTCCACCTCGGCGCAACGCATCCACGGCGACTCGTGCACCACGGTCACGTCTCCTCCTCGGCTCAGGCGTCTGATGAACATGAGTCCTGCCGCCTGACACAGTTCGTAGAACACGGGCACGCAATCGCAGGTGTAGGACTTCACTCGCACTCGATCGGCTCGTGGCACCTCTATCGCCCAGTCGATCGGCTCGTACGCGTCCGTCAGTTGGGCGACGTGCCGACTGACGCAGACGACCTCTTCCCAGCCGTCCATCTTCACGCGAGAACAATACGTCTGGTCGTATCTCAATGTCTAGTGAGACGCAATGACTTGTCTAATCAGACGTAGCGTTATGCAACACCTGGTACCCGTTCGCCTAGCTTTCGTATGTGCTCGACTACGACGGAGACACTCACCTCTATCTGCAGATCGCCGAGATCATCAGGCAGCGCATCGACGGCCTGTCGGCGGGCCACCCCGTGCCGAGCGAAACCGATATCCAGAAGGAGTTCGGGGTGGCGAGGACGACTGCCCGCCGCGCCATTCACGTACTTCGCGAGGAAGGGCTCATCTACACCGTCCAAGGCGAAGGCACATTCGTCGGCAACCCGGGCGAAGCACCACGCAGCCCCCGAAAAAGCCCATTGTTCAGGCAGATCGCCGGCGACATCGAGGAGCGCATCAGGAGCGGCCAGTTGCAGCCCCGCCGACCGATTCCCGGCGAGACCGCCTTGGTACAGGAGTACGAAGTCGCTCGCGAGACGGTACGCCGCGCCATGGCGCTCCTCCGCGAGCAGGGCTGGATCTATACGGTCCCCGCGCGCGGAAGCTTCGTATCGCCACAGGAGTCGTGGCCCCAGACCTGACTTCACTCGACTGCTTGTATCGAAGCGTCTATTCTACGTCTGTGCTTGACCGAGACGGACCCGTACCTTTGTACAGGCAGATAGCCGACAGCCTGCGCGAGCGGATCGCCAGTGGCGCACTGTGCGGTGGCGACGCCGTCCCCAGCGAGACCATGCTGCAGACCGAGTTCGGCGTCGCACGAGCGACGGCCCGACGAGTGGCCCAGCAACTCAGGGAGTGGGGCCTGGCCCACACGGTCCAAGGGGAAGGGACGTTCGTGGGTGAGCCCGGCGTCCCGCACAAGCGGAGAAACCTCCCGCTCTACGAGGCGATCGCCGTCGAGGTCGCCCGGCGGATCAGGTCCGGCGAACTGCGTCCGAACACGTCCATCCCCAGCGAGAAACAGCTGATGAGGCAGTTCGGAGTCGCGAAGGTGACCGCCAGGGAGGCGGTAGCCAGGCTCCGTGAGCAGGGCATGGTCTTCACTGTCCCGTACAGGGGGAGCTATGTCTCGCCGGCGGAATCCTGGCCGCCTCCTGACGGCGGGGCAGGGGCTTCTGAAGCACAGCCGCCGGTAGTCAGAGGACGGGACGACGTCGACTCGATCAGTCCCCGCCATGCCCGTCAGCGGCCGGTGTGACCAGGTCGCGCACCAGCCGGGCACAAGGCGCACCCTGAGCCGGTCGCTTCTGGGCCACGCCTTGGGCGTCGACGTCTGCGACACGTCAGAGACGGCGTCCTGGACGGCGTGGGACCGTCTCAGCCCCCTCTGCGCCGCGCCACCGTCGGTGAGTGAAACCCGTCCGTCCATGGCACGTGGCAGACGTTCCCGGCTACTGCGCATGATGGCTGGGGGGCATGTCCGGCTGAGATCCGCCTGCCGGCGCTCGGCTGCCTGGCCCGGGTCTGCGTATCCGTCTCCCGCGTGCGGGCCGTCTGGGGCCGCCTTCCGGCTCGCCGCCTGCGGGCGGTAGGCCTGCGGGGACGGCTCGCCGCCTTAGGGCGGGCACGGCCGGTCGGGGCGTCGCCCGGCTCGCGTGAAAGCGGGGCGGGCACGCCGGTTGGGGCGGCTACGGGATCAGGGGTGGACGTGAAACAGCCCTGACCTCGGCTGGCGCCGAGGTCAGGGCGTCTGTCCGGCGGCTTGGATGCCAGGCCTCCGGTGGTGCGGTCACCGCCGGTCGTCCAGACCTGGACCCGTCCGGCGCGGTCACCGCTGGTGTCCTTACTTGGGTGACAGCACGCGTCCGTGGAAGGTCGGGTGGACGGTCTCCCAGTACCTCCAGCCCTCGACCCTGGACGGGACGTTGGCGATACCGGTGGCGACCCTGTTCACCCTGCAGTCCTCGAACTGCCGCCAGGCGGAGAAGCCCACGCGGTAGCCGAAGACGCGGTACCACAGGTTGCCGTACTTGCCCTTGCTGACCTCGTGGGTGTAGTCGTGGCCGGCCTCGACGACGTGCTCCTCGGCAATCAGCGGGTTCACATTGTTTGCCAGAGCGCGCACCAGCTCCTGCCGGTCGAACGTCGTGGTGATGTCGCTGGCCTTGATCCGCTCGATCTCGATCTCGAAGTACACGCGGTGCTGGCGCCTGACGGTGGCCGTCATCGTGCCACCAGGGCCGTCGACGAAGCGGGTGCGAGGGATGAAGAAGTTCCTCGGCCTGAAGTTGTGGAACCTGAAGAAGGCCCTGGGCCGGCACTTCCTATGAGCCTCGCGCCTCAGCGAGGGGCGGTTGCGGGGATTGGGGTCGGACGCCTCGACCTCCGAGGAGTCGAACTGGTCCTCCGTAACCGGGGACGCGAGGGCGGCCGAGCACAGGCTGGCGCCGAGGACCACGGAGACGGATCCCGCCAGAGCCAGGTTCGCCATCCTGCGCAGCGGCCTCTGTCGCGTCGGCAGCGTAGGTGTGACGGTGACATCTGTTCGGGGATATGGCGTGAACATAGAAATACCGTTCCTCTCGGAACGCGGCCCGTGGCCGCGACTAACTCGCTGGCCGGTTTACGGCCGAATGCTCGTTCGCTGAGTGACTCAACGTAACAATAAGGATGCTTACAGTCGTCGAGGGCTGTCTTGTGACGCCACGCCACGCCGGAGTCCCCTAAAAAGGGAAAGTGCCGGTGAAAGGTGTCTACAGCGCTCCGCTGCCGTTCTGGCCAGATATGGCTTGCGCGTGCGCGAGAGTGCCTGTCGCGCCGCCCGCATCGAAGCCGCCGGCCAGGTAAAGAGCGCGTCTGCAGTACCGCCCGGGTAAAGGGCGGTCCACACCGTGACGCTTGTCGGAACATTGCCATCAGAACGTCACGCACGCCCCGAGTCGGTACAGGAGCTCCCCGCGCGGAGGCGTGGCGAAATATCACATTAAGTAGCGCCTATGTCGCTCTATATGGCGAGAGGGTAATCCGATCGGCTGAAGGCTTTGAGTTTCCCTAGGCGACCGCCGAAGCCCTCGTTCATTAGCGTGGGAATCTGGTTCAACGTTGAATCGATGCCAGGCGCGATGCCGGTTCCGCTGCTCTATCAGCCCGCGCATCGCCAGGACGCCACTGATTCACACACCATGGAGTCATCCGTCATGATCAAGATCAGGAACGCTCTCGCGGTCGGGGCGATCGGGGCCTCAGTCCTCGTCGTGCCGGTGACGATGCCGACACAGCTCGCCAGTGCCGTGAGCGTGGCCGGGACACTCTCGGCCGCGCCCGTTCTCGCCTCCTCGGCCGGTCCCTGCGAATTCGCCAGCAACCCTTCCAAGTGCCGTTCCATGCTGGGCTACAGCCACGGCAACGGCATGGGCAGCGGCGGTCTCGGCGACAGCCTCGACGACAGCATCACCAGTCGCCGAAACGGCAGGGGCAACGACTGACGCTTCGCGTCCTCGGAGGCTGACAGAAAGGCCCTCCCCGGCCCGCCCGCCTGGACAGCCAGGAGTGGACTCCGCAGGTTCGAGAACCACGGCGGCCTCGCGTGGCCGTTCGACCGCGGCGGCTCGACACCGATACCCGGACCGCACCGCCCGGTCAGCGCCTCGATCCGGAGGCGGACGGCAACCGCACCCAGAGAGGGCCCTACCACCACCTTCGGCAGGCGCGTGGCGTACTCGCACAGCGCCTGCCGAAGCCATGGCACCCGTGACAGTGGAACCATCGATCGGATGCTCACCTGATCCAGCCCTTGGCATCGGCCCAGGGCATCCTGAAGATCAGCGGCCGGTCCGGTCCCGCGTGCCTTGAGGTGCCTGTCCAACATCCTCGACATACCGGATCGCCCTCGGGCCGCACCCGCGCCACAGCGCGACGCGCGTGGAATCACAAGGGTGCCGTCCGGGGGCCGCGTCGCGTCCGGGGACCCTGACCGGCCTCAGGATCCGGAGGCCACGCCCTCCGAGGCCGGACGGCTGTCGCCGTCGATCAGGCGGAAGGACATGCAGACGACTTCGGTGGTGTCGTGGACCTCGTAACCTGCGTCGGTCCAGAAGCGGCGATGGGCCTCGCCCCAGTGGTCGACCGAACGGTAACCCTCACCCTCCGAGTCGGCGAACTCCCAGGTCACCTCGTTGAAAGGGACGACCGTGACCGCCGTGACCTCGACCTCGGCCAGCTGTCCGCCGTTGTCGTCGACGAGGGCCAGACGTTCTCCGACGTGCTCGAGCTCCTCGTTCTCCGCTCGGTAGTCGTACTCCAGCAGGCCCGCCGTGCCGGTCTTGGCTTTGGACATGACCAGGTCGTTCAGCCAGGTGCGCATGTCACCTGGGGTTCCGAGACCCAGAATCCTGAGCCCGTCGATTCGCCCCCACATGATCCGCAGCCTACCCGGGCCCGGCGACCAAGATCCCGATTCCGACACACCGGTCGCGCCGGCCCCTGGACCCCGGATGACCGGGACGACAACTCATCCGCATCGCAGCGACTTGACGGAACATTGCCATCCCGGTCCGGCGTCCGCCCGAGTGGCCGCAGGGGCTCCCGACACAAGGCCATGACCACATATCGCTCTAAGTAATGAAATATCGCTCTACGTGGCGAAAGGGTAATATGCCCGACTCAAGGCTTTGAGGTTCCTTTGGCGACCGCCGGAGCCCTCGCTGGCTAGCGTGGACATCGACGCCGAACGCGATGCGGCGCCCCTGTGACCCTGGCCTCGTCCGGGGCGCGGCTGATCCACCCCTGGAGTCGTCAATGACCAAGATCAGAAACGTTCTCGCGGCCGGGGCGATGGGAGCCTCGGTACTCATCGCGCCCGTGACGATGCCGGCCCAGTTCGCCAGTGCCGAAACCGTGACGGGGACGCCCTCGACCACGTCTCTCACGTCCGTGAACGGCCCCTGCGACGACAAGCCGAACCCGGACAAGTGCCGCGCCCGGCTCGGCGACAACCACGGCGACGGAGGCGGCGGCTACTAGGGCCAGGAGAGCAGCCCTCCCGGCCCGCGTCCCATGGACAGCCGGGAAGGGCTTTCGCGCGCCGGGGCTCAGAAGACAGGGATGATGTCCTCGGGGTCGATGAAGTCGACAGGGACGCCCTCGATGTCCAGCTCGGGAATCGCGGGGAACTCGATCCCCCACCGTTCCACGATCGCTCGCACCCTGGCCATCGCCACGCGCCAGTTCTCCGCCTGCTCCTCGTACGACAGCACGCCAAGCCCCGCCGTACGCGCGTGGTCCATCAGCACCCGGTGGTTGGCGAGGAAGTACGGCGGCAGGTCCCAGAACCCCTCGGGCGGCTCCCACAGGATCATCGACAGGAAGACGAAGCCCGCCCGTAGCTGCCGGGTGATGAGGGAGCGGACGTCGTCGGTGAGGCCCGGCCACTCGTTCTCCAGGATCGTCATGCAGATCTGCAGATGCCGGGACTCGTCCCTGCCGATGCGCTGGAACATCTCACCGAACACGGGGTGCCGCGTACCCGACGCCATCCCCCTGAACAGCGTCGAGGCCGCCATCTCCCCCATCATGAACGACGTGAACAGCACCGGGAGCGAGTACTTCCCCACCGCCGCGGTGTAGCCGTTCCAGTAGCGCCCGCCGTTGTGGTACAGCCAGCCGATGTTGTTGTGGGCGGCCTTCTCCAGGTCGGTGACGGGGGTCCAGTCGAGGGGGCCGCCGGGCCACAGCTTGGCGATGGTGCGCTGGCAGCACTCCTCGTGGTTCATCTCGTCCCTGGTGATCGAGAAGAAGCACTTGCGGACCGGGTCCTCCTCGTGTTTCTCGAACGCCTGGATGGTCGCGCGGGCGAACACCGCCGGCCCCGAGGCGTCGAAGTTGGCGAGGACGGCGAACCAGTACATGATCCCCAGACGCTGCTCGACGGTGAAGTCGTCAGGGGAGAGCCCGTCCCATGGCAGGTCGGCGGGGTTCCAGACCATGCGCTTGGACTTCTCGTAGATAGCCGCCAGCTTCTCGGTCTCGACCCGCCACTCCATCGGATAGATGTTCGGCTGGGGGATCTCGGGCGCTGGCCAGAATCCGCCTTCGGGGATCGTGAGGTCGGCCATGATTTGTGACACCTCCTGCCCCCATCCTGCGCTGAGGTGTCACGTCTTTCAAGCACTATGTACGGCTCCGCTGCGTAACCGCCACGCAGACCAGGACGGCGAGCGCGCCGAGCACGGTGGCCACGCCGTACCGCTCCCCCATGAGCAGCCACGCCCACACCAGGGTCAGCAGCGGCTGGGTGAGCTGGGTCTGTCCCGCGCGGGCGATGCCGCCCTGGGCGAGACCCGCGTACCAGGGGACGAATCCGAGGAACATCGAGATGATCCCGACGTAGAGGAACCCGCCGACCGACGCGGGAGAGAGCACGATGGGCGTGGCGAGACCCAGCGCGACGGACACGGGCAGCGTCACGGGGAGCGAGATCACCAGGGCGTAGGAGATGACCTGCCATCCGGGCGTGGTGCGGGCCAGCCGGCCGCCCTCGGTGTAGCCCATGGCCGCCGACAGCAGCGCGGCGATCAGCAGGACGTCCGCGAGGGACACGCTTCCGCCGCCCTGGGAGACGGTGAAGACGGTGATCGCGACGGCTCCGGCCGTACAGGCGGCCCAGAACAGCGGGCGCGGGCGCTCGCCCGCGCGCCAGACGGCGAACGCGGCGGTCGCGGCGGGCAGCAGGCCGATCACCACGGCGGAATGGGCGGTGCTGGCGCCCAGGTGGAGCGCCAGGCCGCTGAAGACGGGGAAGCCGAAGACCACGCCCAGAGAGATGATCGCGTAGGAGCCCCACTGGGCGCGCGGCGGCACCAGCGGCAGGCGGGCGGCCTTGAGACAGGCCATCGCGACGAGCCCGGCCAGCAGCGCTCGCCCGATCGCCACCAGCCACGGGTCGAAGCCGCGCATCGCGAACACGGTGGCGGGAAAGGAGCCGGAGAAGGCGAGCACGCCGAGAAAGGCCAGGAGGGTGCCGCGCCGCGCGTGCTGGAGAGGGGCAGGAACCGTTACTCCAGCGGCGACGATAGCGCTATTGTTATCTCTCATGAAAGACGATAGCAGTATCGCCCAGGTCGCCGCGATGCTGCGCGAGGAGATCGCGGCGAGGCAGCCGGGAGACCGCCTGCCGTCCAGCCGCGAGCTGATGCGGCGCCACGGGGTCAGTCCCGTGACCGTGTCGAGGGCGATCGGGCAGCTCGCCGCCGAGGGAAGGGTCATCACCAAGCCGGGAAGCGGCGCCTTCGTCGCCCCACGGCCGACGCCGCTGAGGGAGGTCCCCGACCTCTCCTGGCAGACGGTGGCGCTCGGCGACAGGGTGATCGACGACTCGGGCGTCACGGCGCTGCTCACCGCGCCTCCCGAGGACGTGATCCCGCTGACCGGCGGATACCTCAACGCCGCGATGCGCCCCGACAGGCAGCTGTCCGCGGCCGCGTCGCGGGCGGTCAAGCGCCTGGACGCGTGGGCGGCGCCACCACTGACGGGCGTCGCCGAGCTGCGCGGCTGGTTCGCCAGGCAGGCGGGCGGCGAGGTGACCGCGGCCGACGCGCTGATCGTCAGCGGCGGGCAGGCCGCGCTCAGCCACGCCTTCCGCGCGCTGGCCGCCCCCGGCACGACCATGCTGATGGAGACGCCCACCTATCCCGGGGCGATGGCGGCGGCCAAGGCCGCTGGGCTGCGGACGGCGGCGGTGCCGATGGACGCGGACGGGGTCCTGCCCGACCTGCTGGCCGAGGCGTTCGCGGTGACGGGCGCGCGGGTCTTCTACTGCCAGCCGACGCTGCACAATCCGACGGGCGCGACGCTCACGGGCGAGCGCAGAGAGCAGGTGCTCCAGGTCGCCAGGGCGCACAACGCGTTCGTGATCGAGGACGACTACGCCCGCTACCTGACCGATCGCGCCCCCACCCCGATGGTCGCTCTCGACCGCTACGGCACGGTCGTCCACGTCAGCTCGCTCACCAAGATCCTCGCGCCCAGCCTGCGCCTGGCCGCCGTGATCGCCAGAGGGCCCGCCGCCCAGCGGCTGAGGGCCGGACAGCTCGTGGAGTCGTTCTTCGTGGCCAGGCCCCTGCAGGAGACGGCGCTGGAGTTCGTCAGCTCGCCCGCGTGGCCCCGCCATCTGGCCGCGGTCCACGCCGAGCTGGCCACGCGGCGCGCGGCGCTCCTCGCCGCCCTGGCCGCCCTGCTGCCGGACGCCGAGCCGCACCTGCTGCCGCGCGGCGGCAAGCACGTGTGGGTACGGCTGCCGCCGCACGTCGACGAGGCCGCGCTGGTCGAGGAGGCGCGTAGGAACGGGGTCCAGGTGAGTCCTGGCCGCATCTACTACCCCGCCGAGCCGCCGGGTCCCCGCCTGCGGCTCACCCACAGCGCCGCCGTCCACGTGGCGGAGCTGACCGAGGGAGTACGGCGGCTGGCCGACGCCTACGCCCGGTTGAGCTGATCAAGCGTTTACGATGGTGTCCCGTAACCGGACGAACACCCGCGCTTATCGAGCCAGGCGTCATCGCGAGCCCCGAATCACCGATACGGTGTAACACGTGCCCTCGAGATCCTCCGGTCGCGGGCACAACGGCAGGCGAAGGAGCGGGCCGAGATGGCAGACGTAGGCGTCCGGGCGGCCCGGCGCGAGGATGTGCTCCAGGTTGCGAACACTCAGATCCGCGCCTGGCGCTACGGCTATCGGGACTTCCTGCCCGAGGGACCTCTTGAGCAGATGACGGGTCCCGCGGCCGAGAAGATGTGGCTGCGCCAGTGGGACGAGGCGATCGTCGCGCCGCCCACGCGCATGCACCGCGTCCTCGTGGCCGTGGAGACCATCCTCGACACCGAGGGCTTTCCCGCTCTCGGTCTCGGCGGCGCCAACGCCCCCGCCACCCCGCGCGGCGGCGAGCGGGTGGTCGGCCTGGCCTCCCACGCCCCCGCCGAGGACCCCGACCTCGACCCGACGGTGACGGCCGAGATGCTGACGCTGCTGGTCGACCCGGACTTCGTCCGGCGCGGCCACGGCAGCCGCCTGCTCAACGCGACCGTCGACTACCTCCGCGAGGACGGCTTCCGTCAGATCGTCACCTGGGTGTTCGCCGAGAACTACGCGATGCTCGGCTTCCTGGAGTCGGCGGGCTGGGGCGAGGACATGGCCGAACGCGTGCTGGACATGGGCCGTCCGATCCGGATGGTCAGGCTCACGACGGACATCAGCTGATGGCGACTCTCAACCAGTGGGTGGCGGGCGCACGCCCCCGAACCCTGCCCAACGCGGTCGTGCCCGTCGTGGTCGGCACGGGCGTCGCGATAGGCGAGGGCAGCCCGATCTGGTGGCGCGCCGTCGTGGCGCTGCTGGTGGCGCTGCTCCTGCAGATCGGCGTCAACTACGCCAACGACTACAGCGACGGCATCAGGGGCACCGACGACCAGCGGGTGGGCCCGATGCGCCTGATCGGCTCCGGCGTGGCGGCGCCACGCCAGGTGCTGGCCGCCGCGCTCGGCTGCTTCGCCGCGGCCGCCGTCGCCGGCCTGACGCTGGTGGTCGCCACGCAGGCCTGGTGGGTGCTGCTGGTCGGCGCGGCGGCGATCGCCGCCGCCTGGTTCTACACCGGCGGCAAGCGCCCTTACGGCTACCGCGCGCTCGGCGAGGCCGCCGTCTTCGTCTTCTTCGGCCCCGTCCCCGTGATGGGCACCGCCTTCGTCCAGACAGGGCACCTGTCGTGGGTGGCGCTGGCCGCCTCCATCCCGATCGGCCTGCTGTCGTGCTCGATGCTCGTCATCAACAACCTGCGCGACGTCGTCACCGACGGCCCCGCGGGCAAGCGCACGCTGGCCGTGGTGCTGGGCGCCGAGCGCACCAGGGTGATGTACACGGTGTGCCTGGTCGCCCCGCTCGTGATCCCGCTGCTGCTGATCCCGTTCACGCCGTTCGCCGCGCTGCCGGTGCTCGCCGCGCCGCTGGCGATCGGCCCGGTCAAGACCGTCCGGTCGGGCGCCACCGGCCCCGCGCTCATCGGCGTCCTGCAGGCCACGGGCAAGCTGCAGATGGCCTACGGCCTGCTGTTCGCCGTCGGCCTGGCGATCACCTTGTAGGCGGATACAAACCGGCGAGCCGATCTCGTATGCGCGCATAAGCGCCCTGGTCAAACCCGCCTGGTTCACTGAATCCGGATATTCAGTGACTCCGGAAGGGACCGTCCATGGAGCAACGCGGGATCGAGCTGGTTCCTGCGGCGGAACGGTACGGCCGTCCTCGCGACCTGCTCTTCCTCTGGGCAGGCACGACGACGACCGTGTTCACCGTGGTCTACGGCACGATCGTGGTCGCGATGGGGCTGAGCTTCTGGCAGGCCGTCGCGGCCATCGTCATCGGCAACCTGCTGGCCTTCCCGCTGGTCGGGTTCAGCAGCATCCAGGGGATGCAGCAGGGCACGTCCACGATGGCGATCTCCCGCGCCGCCTACGGCAACAAGGGCGCCCGCGTGCTCGGCTTCTTCGGCTGGCTGAACATGGTCGGCTTCGAGGCGGGCGGCATGGTGATGATCACCCTGGCCGGGCTGACGCTGCTGGAGCAGGCGGGCGTCCAGAGCGACGGCCTCGGGCTGAAGGTGGCCATCGTGCTGGTCGCCGCACTCATCCAGCTCATCCTGCCGCTGATCGGGCACTCCGCCGTCATGAAGGCGCAGAAGTACCTCACCTGGGTGTTCCTGGTCATGTTCGTGATCATGGCGATCCTGGTCGCGCCCAAGGCGAACCTGTCGGCCGCCGGGTCGGCGGACTTCTCGACGTTCACGCTGGCGGTCATGCTGGTGATGTCGGGCGGCGGTCTGTCGTGGGCGCCTCTCGGCGGCGACTACTCCCGCTACCTCCCCGTCGACTCCTCCAGGAAGGCGGTGTTCGGCTACGCGTTCCTGGGCGGCTTCGTGCCGTACCTGCTGCTCATGGTGCTGGGAGCGGCCGTCGCGACGGTCGTGACCAACGCCAGCGACCCGATCTCCGGCCTGCCGGGAGCGCTGCCGTCCTGGTTCGTCGTGCCGTACCTGCTGCTGACGGTCGTCACGCTCTTCGCCGCCAACACCACCGACCTCTACTCCTCGGGACTGAACCTGCAGGCCGCGGGGATCAACGTCAAGCGGTGGCTGGCGGTCGTCCTCGACCTGATCCTGTGCGTGATCATCACCTTCGTCGCGATCACCTCCGACTCGTTCAACACGATGCTGAACGCCTTCCTCGGCCTGCTGGTGATCTGGCTGGCGCCGTGGGCGGGCGTGTACGTCACCGACTGGCTGCGCCGCAGGGGCCGCTACGACGCCGCGTCGCTCTTCGACGAGCACGCGCCCGGCCAGGTCCGCTGGTCCGGCCTCGTCGCCCAGGCCTTCGGCATGGTGGCCGCCGCGCTCTGGCTGAACTCCAGCGTGTTCGTCGGCTGGGTGTCCGGCGCGACCGGCGGCTCCGACTTCAGCATCTTCGCCGGCTTCGTCGTCGCCGGAATCGTCTACGCCGCCCTGGACCGCCGTCCGGTCCCCGTCAAGGAGCTCGCCCATGCATGACCTGCTCGACGTCGCCTACGGCCGCAGGCCCGCCGACACGATCATCACCAACGGCACGCTCGTCAACGTGCTGACCGGCGAGCTCTACCCCGCCGAGATCGGCATCAGCGGCGACAGGATCGCCGCCGTGGGTCCCTCCCTCGAGCGCGGCCCGCTGACCGAGATCATCGACGCGCGCGGCGGCTTCCTCGTGCCCGGCCTCATCGACGGTCACCTGCACATCGAGTGCAGCAAGCTGTCCGTGACCAGCTTCGCCAACCTGGTCGTCCCCTTCGGCACCACCAGCGTGGTCTCGGGCCTCGACCAGATCCTCGTGGCCGAGGGCCTCGACGGGGTACGGCAGGCGCTGAACGAGGCGGCCGCCACCAGCATGCGGATCTGGTGGGGCGCCCCCGCCAAGGCCCCCTACACCGTCCCGCAGTCGACCGTCGGCCACACCTTCGGCCCCGCCGAGCACCGCGTCGCCCACGAATGGCCTGAGTGCGTGGGCATCTGGGAGACCGTGCAGGAGATGGTCGAGCACGGCGACCCCGCCGTGATGGAGGCGCTCGAACTCGCCCACAACCGGCGGCTGCCGATCTTCGGCTGCGCGCCGCTGTCGGACGCCCGCCGTATCGCCGGGCTGGCCGCCGCGGGCATCAGGCTCGACCACGAGTCCTACAGCCACGAGGAGATGCTGGAGAAGCTCCGCCAGGGCATCTACGCGATCGTCCGCGAGTCGTCCGTCGCGCACTTCCTGCAGGAGAACATCCAGGTGGTCGCCAAGGTCGGCGCGCGCCGCGTCGCGTTCTGCACCGACGACGTCCACGCGGCCGACGTGCTGGCGGGCGGGCACATGGACAAGCTGGTCAGGATGGCGATCAAGGCGGGCGTGGACCCCGTCACCGCGATCCAGATGGCCACGGTCAACTGCGCCGAGATGTACCGCATCGACGACCTGGTCGGCAGCATCGCGCCGGGCCGCTTCGCCGACGTGCTGATCGTGGACTCCCTCGAGGACTTCACGATCAGGGAGGTGGTCGCGGGAGGCCGCCTGGTGGCCAGGGGCGGGGCCATGGTCGTGCCCGCCGTACCGCCTGCCAGGGGTGAGGTGCGGCCCTTCCCCGTGCGCGAGGTCACCGCCGACGACCTGGCGCTGCGCTCGGACGCCGACGAGGTCACCGTACTCACGCTCGAGTTCACCGAGCAGGTCTTCGTGCGCAGGCGGCGCGACGTCACGCTTCCCGTCGTCGACGGCGTCGTCGAGCCGTCCGTCGAACACGACGCGCTGCTGGTCACCGTCGTCGAGCGGTACGGCAAGACGGGCAACAGGCCCGTCGCCATGGTCAGCGGGATGGGCCTGCGCAAGGGGGCCATCGCCACCAGCGCCGCGCCCGACGACAACAACATCATCTGCGTGGGCGCCTCCCGCTCCGACATGGCGCTGGCGATCAACACCGTCTCGGCGATGGGCGGCGGTCAGGTCGTCGTCGTCGACGGCGCCGTCGTGGAGTCGCTGCCGCTGCCCGTCGCGGGCATCGTGTCCGACCTCCCTGCCGCCGAGATGGCGGTGCTGGAGGAGCGGCTCGACGATGTGGCACGCTCGCTGGGGTGCGCGTTGCCGGCGCCGCTGATGTACCTGTTCTTCCTGTCCATCACCGCCATCCCCGACTACGCGGTCACCGACCTCGGTCTGGTCGACTGCGTCAACCTCGAGATCGTGGAGGTCATCCGTTGAACGACTTCATCGCCGGGCTGCCGAAGTGCGAGCTCCACCTGCACATCGAGGGCACCCTCGAGCCGGAGCTCAAGTTCGAGCTGGCCCGGCGCAACGGCATCGCGCTGCCGTACGCGTCGGTGGAGGAGATGCGCGCGGCCTACGCCTTCGACGACCTGCCGTCCTTCCTCGGCGTCTACTACGAGGGCATGGGCGTGCTCCGCACCGAGCCCGACTTCTACGACCTGGCCATGGCGTACCTGCGCAAGGCAGCCTCGCAGAACGTCCGCTACGCCGAGATCTTCTTCGATCCGCAGGCGCACACCTCTCGCGGCGTCCCGTTCGACGTGGTGATCCGCGGCCTGCGCAGGGCGCTCATGGACGGCCACGCCCAGCTCGGCGTCCGCGCCCAGCTCATCATGTGCTTCCTGCGCGACTTCCAGGCCGAGTACGCCATGGCGACGCTGCTGGAGTCGCTGCCGTACAAGGAGTGGATCGTCGGCGTCGGCCTCGACTCCGACGAGAAGGGCAACCCGCCCGTCAAGTTCGCCGAGGTGTACGCGCGGGCCAGGCAGGAGGGTTACCTGCTGACCATGCACTGCGACGTCGACCAGGAGAACTCCGTAGAGCACATCCGGCAGTGCCTCGATGAGATCGGCGTCGACAGGATCGACCACGGCGTCAACATCCTGGAGGACCCCGAGCTGGTGCAGCGGGTCATCGACAAGGGGATCGGGCTGACGTGCTGCCCGATCTCCAACTCCATCGTCACGGACTCGATGAAGGCCACGGGGATCAGGAAGCTGCTGGATCTGGGGGTGCGGGTCACGATCAACTCCGACGATCCGGCGTACTTCCCCGGATACGTGCAGGAGAACCTGCAGGCTCTGGAGCTGTCGCGGGAGGAGCTGCTGCAGGTGCAGCGGAACGCCTTCGAGATCACGTGGCTGCCCCGGCACGTGAAGGACGGATACCTCGCCGAGCTCGAGGAGTACGCCGCCCGGTCCTGACGGCGCCTCGCGGGCTCGGCATCGCGCGATGTGATCGACAACCTCGGCGGCCGCGGATAGGTTACGTCGAGTAAGAGGGTTCCTGTCCGGAACCATCGCGGTTGGAGATCACCATGGGCGTCCTCGACCACACTCCGGCGGCGTGCCGGGCTCGCGAGATCCTCGACCGGGTGGGCGGCAAGTGGTCGCTGTCCGTGATCTCCCAGCTCGGCGCGGAGACGAAGCGGTTCACCGAGCTCAGCCGCGGCATCGAAGGCGTCAGCCATCGGATGCTGACCGTCACCCTGCGCGACCTGGAGCGCGACGGCATCGTCTCCAGGAGGGTCTACCCGGTCGTGCCGCCCCGCGTCGAGTACGCGCTCACGCCGCTGGGCCGTACCCTTCTCGACCTCGTCGGCGGGCTCGTCACCTGGGCGGAGGGCCACCTCGACGAGATCGACGCGGCCCGAGCCGCCTACGACGCCCGCGCCGAGTGAGTCAGCGGCCCAGGTAGGCGCGGAAGTCGATGATGGACGGGGGCGGCACCGGCTCGCTCTCGGTGCCCGGTGCCGGGCTCCGCTCCAGCAGCCGGGTGCCGACCACGGAGCCCGCGAACACGGCGTGGAGCCGTACCGTCCCGCCTGACGTGTTCCGGAACCCGTGGGAGACGCCCGCCGGCACCAGGATCACCGCCCCCGGCCCCACCGGCTGCCACTCCCCGTCGTAGAACGCCTCGGCCTCGCCCTCGTCGACGATGAGGACCTCCTCGTTCGTGTGCACGTGCACCGGGATGATCTCGTCAGGCGCGAGGAGCTCGAAGTTCAGGACCATGTCCTTGACGTGGCGGCCGTCGGGCCGGGCCGGATCCATCACCAACGAGTGCAGCGAGTTCGGCTTGTAGTTGTGCGGATCTTCGGGAAAGGGCCTGTAGTCCAGGCGAGTGACGATGCTCATGGCAGAAGTCTGAGCCCGGACGCGCTCCGCAGGTAGATCGCACTTTTTCGGAACCTTCTCACACCGGGGTAACCGCCACGGTGCTCCAGTCGTCCTGCCCGTGCCCCTGGGCCACCGCGGCCGAGAACACCGACAGCACGCTGTCCAGGATCGGGTGCGCGCCGCTCTGACCCATGCGGGCGGCGTAGTCCAGGTCCTTGCGCGCCCACTCGGCCGAGAAGTTGATCGGCTCGGGCGGGGCGATCACGCTCTGCCACGCCATCTCGGTGATGACCCCGCCGGGCCTGTCGACCAGGGCCCTTCCCACCTGCTCACGGTCCAGGCCCACGGCCGTGGCCAGCTTGAGCGCCTCCCCGAAGGCCGCCATGTGGGTCGCCTGAAGGGCGTTGAGCACCAGTTTGAACCTGGTTCCCGCGCCGACGGGTCCGAAGTGCCTGACCTCCTTGGAGATCGCCGCCAGAGCGTCCTCCAGCGTCGCGGGCATGGCGGGGTCGCCACCCGCGAGCATGACCAGGTTTCCGGTCCTGGCACCGGCCGCACCCCCGGTGACCGGCATGTCGTAGAAGGTCAGCTCGCGCTCGGCGCATGCGGCCGCCAGTTCCGCCACCCAGTCCACGGACAGGGTCGCCGAGGAAACGAGCACCGTGCCCGGCCCGGCGCCTGCCAGGATCCCGTCAGCGCCCAGCCACACCTGCCTGGAGGAGTCGTCGTCCGCGGTGACCTCGAAGACCACCTCGGCGCTCGTGGCCGCCTCGGCGGGGGTGGCGACCTCCGTCAGCCCACCCGCGCGACCCGGAGTCCTGTTCCACACCACGACCTCGTGTCCGTGCGCGACCAGGTTGGCGGCGATGCCGCTGCCCATGATCCCCAGCCCGACCACTGCGACTTTCGTCATCACGTCTCTCCTCGTTCTTCGGTACGGCAACAGTCTGCGCCCCGCCGGCGGGACGAGGCAGACCTGCCGAAGGGGTGCCCTGGCAGGGCACCCCACACAGGACCGGCCGGGCGGCATACTCGACGGGTGAGTGGTTTGGGAGAGTTTCTGCGTTCGCGGCGGGCCAGGGTGTCGCCGCAGGAGGCCGGGCTGCCTGCGACGACGGGCCGCCGCCGTACCGAGGGGCTGCGCAGGGAGGAGGTGGCGATGCTCGCGGGGGTGAGCATCGAGTACTACACCCGGCTGGAGCAGGGCAAGCAGAACAACCCCGGCAGACCGGTGCTGGAGGCCGTCGCAGGGGTGCTGCGTCTGGACGAGGACGAACGGCGGCACCTGTTCGAGCTGGCCCGCCTGCCGGTGGAGGCGACCGCTCCGGCGAGGCCCTCACGCGGGATCCGGGCGGAGGTCCGCCGCCTCCTGGACATCATCAGGCCGTACCCGGCCTATGTCCTCAGCCGCGCCAACGATCTGCTGGCCGCCAACGAGCAGGGGATGAAGCTGCTGCCCGGCATCGAGCAGTGGCCCGCGGCGGCGAGGAACACCGCCAGGTACACCTTCCTGCACCCCGACGCCAGGCGGGTCTACGGCAACTGGGAGGAGGTCGCGGCGGCGACCGTCGCCCATCTGCGGGCCGCCGCGGGCGCGCACCCCGACGCCGAGGAGCTGACCGGGCTGATCGATGAGTTGTCGGTGAAGAGCGGCGAGTTCGCGGGGCTGTGGGAGCGGTATGACGTGCGGGCCAGGACCAACGGGCGCAAGCGCTTCCAGCATCCAGTCGTCGGGCGGATGACGTTGAGCTACGAGGTGCTGACCGTGGCCCGCAGCGAGGGGCACCGGCTCGTGGTGTACCAGGCCGAACCCGGCACGCCCGACCACGACGCGATGATGCTGCTCGGCCTCGCGACCGCGGCGCCGTCCTGAACCAGCCCGAAGGGGACCGCCCCTGAGGCACGGCCGTCTCGGAGCACGCTCCGCGCACGTCACCTGCCGGGGTCGGCCTGGGTGAACGCCTGACGGCCGTGCACGAGCAGTTCGCGGACGGCGGGGCTGTGCCCGCCCTTCCAGACCAGGGCCAGCAGGGCGGGCGCCTCGACGTCGTCGATCGTGAAGGCCGTGAGCCGGTCGCGATACCGGGCGGCCATCGAGTCGCTGAGGATCGCGACGCCGAGCCCCCGGGCTGCGAGGTCGGCGATGGCGTCCGCGGCGCTGGCCTGCAACGCGATGGCCGGCTGGAGGCCCTGTGCCGCGCAGGCCTGGTCGAAGACGGTGCGCAGGCCGGTGCCCGGTGGCATGCACACGATCGGGTGGGCGCCCAGATCGCGCAGCGTCACTCGCGGCCGTGCGGCCAGGGGATGCCCGGGCGGGACCGCCACGACGAGCCGCTCGCTGATGATCGTCATCGAGTCGAGCCCGTCGGGGGTGGCGGTCGCCGTCCCGACGAGAGCCAGGTCGAGGGCGCCGGCGCGCACCCCCTCGACGAGCCGGTCGGAGTTGTCCTCCAGCAGCGAGAGCTCCACCCCCGGGTGTGCCCGGTGGAACGCGGCCAGGGCGTCGAACAGCGGCGTGATGGTGCAGCCGATGACCATCCCGATCGTGAGCCTGCCCCGGATCAGGTCGGCCACCTCCCCCACCGACTGCCCGACGGCTCCCGCGGCGGCGAGCGCGGCGCGGGCGTGCTGGAGCGCGGCCTTCCCCGCGACGGTGAGCGTGGCGTTGCGCGCCGACCTGTCGAACAGCTCGGCGCCGAGTTCGCGTTCCAGCCGGCGGATCTGCGCGCTGACGCCGGACTGGCTGATGTGCACCCGCTCGGCCGCCCGGGTGAAGTTCTGCTCCTCGGCGACCGCGACGAAGTACTCCAGCTGCCTCAGCTCCATAACTGTTGATTCTAGTTTCCATCAGAACCAGCTGTTGGACTTCTGGACCAGAGGGTGGCGAGACTGGGAGGCGCAAGCCCACCTCAGGAGGAAGTCATGCCGGAGTACGAGAAGGCCATGCGGCCCGAGGACATCACCCGCCTGTTCGTCGAACGGTCCAACGCCGGCGACGCGGAAGGAGTCGCCGCCCTCTACGAGGAGGAGGCGGTGCTGGCCTACCCGCCCGGCAGCCAGACCGTGGGCAGGCAGGCGATCCGCGCGCTGTGGGAGAAGGTGCTGGCCGGCCGTCCCCGCTTCGAGCCTGAACAGCCGCTCCCGACGTTGGTCAGCGGCGACATCGCCCTCACCTCGACCCCGCCCAAGGACGGGGCCGGCGCCCGAGCCCAGGTCGTCAGGCGCCAGCCCGACGGAAGCTGGCTGCGCCTGCTCGACCAGCCCGAATTCGTCCCACCCGCCCGTTGACACCCGCCCGCCCCGACGATCGAGGAGTGTGATCGTGGCGACGTTCGTTCTCGTTCCCGGCATGTGCCATGGCGGCTGGAGTTACGAGCCGCTCACCGAACGGCTACGGCAGCGCGGTCACCGCGTGTACCCGCTGACACTGACCGGACTCAGCGAGCGCGGCCACCTGCTGAACGCGGGAGTGAACCTCGAAACGCACGTCCAGGACGTGGTCGGCGTGCTCGAGGTCGAGAACGTCGAGGACGCGGTGCTGGTCGGCCACAGCTACGGCGGCATGGTGATCACCGGGGCCGCGGACCGTGTCCCCGAGCGGGTCGGCTCCCTGGTCTACCTGGACGCCGTCGTGCCGCGGCACGGCGACTCCTGCTGGACCCTCGTCTCCGACCAGGAGCGCGCCTGGTACATGGACGTGACGGACAGCGGCCACGCCGTACGGCCGCTGCCGTTCTTCGACCCGCGGGCCACCCCCCACCCGCTCGCCTCGCTGCTCCAGCCGATCCAGCTCAGCGACGACCTCGGCCGGTTCCGGCGCAGGGACTACGTCTACGCGGCCGGATGGGCGGGCGAGTCGCCGTTCACCCCCGTCTACCAGCGGCTGCGCGACGACCCGACGTGGACGACACACGCGCTGGACAGCAGGCACAACCTCATGCGGGACGCGCCCGACGAGCTGCTGAAGATCCTTCTCAACGGCTAGCGCATCCGCAGGGCGAGCAGGAAGTCCACGCGTTCGTCCCACGAGTTCAGGGACCGGCCGGTCAGCTCCTCGATCCGCTTCAACCGGTAGCGCAGCGTGTTGACGTGCACGTGCAACCGGTCGGCCGTCGCCGACCACGATCCCGACTCATCGAGGAACGTCTCCAGCGTCTCCAGCAGGTCCGTCTGGTTGGTCGCGTCGTAGGCCTCCAGCCGCCCCAGCAGCCGGGCCCTGAACGAGCGGCGCAGCGGGTCGGGGATCGCCGCCAGCAGCGTCCGGTGCGAGCTGACGTCGTCGCCGGTGACCACGCTGACCCTGTCCGCGCCGAGCGAGGCGAGGGAGCGGGCGTGCCTGGCCTCCTCGATCAGCCCGCTCAGCCCGGCGGGACCCGTCGTGACGCTGCTGACGCCGAGCGCGATGCGTTCCTCTCCCAGGCCCGCTTCGAGGATCCGCGCGCCCTTCACCAGGTGCTCGGTCAGCTCGGCCGCGCTGTTGCCCGCGAGAGGGACCAGCGCGACGGCCTCCTCCCCCGAGGCGGTCACGATGCCGGGGGCCAGGGGGCGGAGCAGCTCGTCGAGTACGGCGACGCCCGTCTCGGGCCCCCCGGCCGTGAGCGCGACGACCAGCAACCCGTGCTCGGTCTCCACGTGGAGGGTGTGGAGGCGGGAGACGACTCCCGGCAGGGAGGCGTCGCCCGACTCCAGCAGCCGCAGGAGCTGGTCCAGGACGCGGCGTTCGATGCGCTGGGCGGCTTCCAGCCGCGAGCGTTCGAGCGCGACGAGGGCGGCCAGCTCGACCAGGACGTCTTCGCTGTCGCCCGGCACGCCCTCCCCTCTGTAGGCGAGGAACCAGTTGGCGATCCGGTGGGGGGCGCCCTTGCTGATCGGGAAGACCGACAGGCGATCGAGCATGCCGGGCAGGAAACGCGCGGTCAGGAACGTGTGAGCGAGGCGGGCGCGCGAGTCCTCGTCGAGCGGCTGCGAGCCGACGATCACGCGTCCGGTCGGCGACATCACCCAGCAGGGCACGTCGAGCTCACCCGCGACGGCGTCGACCAGCTTGGTGAGGCTGCCGCCGTCCACCAGGGTGCTGGCCAGGCGCCTGCGCCCGCCGTACGGCCTGCGGGGAGTGGCGCCGAGCTCGGCGATCAGCGCTCGCAGGACGTGCTCGGTGACCCGGCTGAACGGCACGTCCACCGGCAGCGTCAGCAACGGGAGCCCCGCGGCGGCGCAGGCGTCCAGAAGGTCGGACGGCGGCACCTTCAGCCCCGTGCCGCAGACGAGCGCCGCCACCTCGCCCAGCCTGTGCACGAACGCGGTGGACGAATCGGCGCCGGTGTGCCAGGTCAGCTCCGTCAGCACCAGCTCACCGGGCTTGACGAAGCGCGACGGGTCGGGCAGGTCCGTGGTGGCGACGCCGCGCACCCTGCGGTCGAGCAGGTCGTGCCCGGTCAGCACCTTCAGTGCGAGGTGGTCGTCGCGGACGAGGTCCCTCAGCCGCATGGCCAGCTCTCCTGGCGCCACGCCGCGTCCCAGAACATCCACTCGTAACGGGCGGTGGTGACCGCCCGCTCCACCAGCCGTTCGCGCTCGTCCGCGGTCAGGGAGAGGCCGTCGAGCAGGTCGAGCACCCCGGCGACGGTGTCCTGGTAGTCCTCGCCGCCGTAGGTCTCGATCCACCACGCGTAGAGCGGGTCGGGCGAGGAGTCGGCCAGCAGCTTCTCCCCCACGCGGGCATAGATCCAGTAGCAGGGCACGATCGCGCCGAGCGCCTCGGGAAACGTGCCGAGCGAGCACGTCCGCACCAGGTACGAGGCGTAGCCGACGGTGGTCGGCCCGGCGGGCGACTTCAGCGCCTCGGCCACGTCGAGCCCGAACGCGGCCAGCAGCTCGACCACCAGGCTGTGCTCCACCTCGACGGTCCTGGCCGCGTCGGCGGCGAACCTGTGCACGGCGGCCGGCTGCGGCGACCTGGCGGCACAGGCGGCCAGGGCTCTGGCGTAGTCGGGCAGGAAGTGCGCCTCCTGCATGACGTAGTGGCGGAAGGCCTCGCGCGGGAGCGACCCGTCGGTCAGTCCTTCGAGGAAGGGATGCCGCAGGATCTGGCGGTAGATGCCGTCCATCGCCCGCCACAGTTCATCGCGAAACCTCACACTACGGGACGGTACATCACTATCCGTGGTGCGAGTTCGATGCCGAGCTCACGCTCGTGCTCGACGATGGCCCTCAGCTCGGGGCCCGGGTCGTCCATGACCGCGAACCCGTGCCGCTCGTACCACGGCCCGTTCCACGGCACGTCCCTGAACGTCGTCAGCGTCACGCCCGGCGCGCCCACGGCCAGCGCGTGGTCGATCACGGCCGACATCAGCCTGCCGCCGATCCCCTGCCGCATGCTGTCGGGGTGGACGGCGAGCTGGTCCAGGTGCACGTTCCCGTCCACCATGCTGATCATGGCGAAGCCCCTGCCCTCGACAAGCACTCTGCTCGGGTCGTCGCACTCCTCGATCATCGTCGTCCCGGGCGGGAAAACGATTCCGACCTGCGCGAACAGCCCGTCGGCCGCCCTCTCCACGTCGGCCAGGCCCGACAGTTCCCCCTTGTCCGCCCAACGCACCACCGACACGCACGCACCTTTCAGAGAATGCTCGAGTTTGGCATTAGTGTGATGATCGAGCCCGGCCGTGCGGGGCCGGAATCCCCTCCACAGAATGTGCCCATGCCTCGGCATGGGCACATTCACTTCTCACAGGTCGAGAAGGGGTTCCAGGCCCACGGTGAGGCCGGGCAGTTCGGCGATCCTGCGCACGCCCAGCAGCACGCCGGGGGTGAACGAGGCGCGGTTCATCGTGTCGTGCCGCATGGTCAGGATCTCGCCGTTGCCACCGAGCAGCACCTCCTGGTGGGCGATCAGCCCGGCCAGCCGCACCGCGTGGACGTGGACGCCGTTGACGTCGGCGCCGCGCGCCCCGTCCAGCTCCGAGCTGGTCGCGTCGGGCATCGGCCCCATCCCCGCCTTCGCGCGCGCCTCGGCCACCAGCTCGGCGGTACGGCGGGCGGTGCCCGAGGGGGCGTCGGCCTTGTTCGGGTGATGCAGCTCGACGATCTCGACCGAGTCGAAGTACTTGGCCGCCTGCTGGGCGAAGTGCATCATCAGCACGGCCGCGATGCCGAAGTTCGGCGCGATGAGGCAGTTGGTGCCGGGGAAGCGCTCCAGCCAGCCGCGCACGGTGGCCAGCCGCCCCTCGTCGAACCCGGTGGTGCCGACCACCGGGTGGATGCCGTGGGAGATGGCCCACTCCAGGTTGCCCATGACCACGTCGGGATGGGTGAAGTCGACGACCACCTGCGCGCCCTGCAGCGACTCGATCGGATCGTCTCTGTCGATCGCCGCCACGAGCTCCAGGTCACCTGCCGCCTCGACGGCCTTGCACACCTCGACGCCGACCCTGCCGCGCGCCCCGAGCACACCCACTCTAATCACGCCCCCCACCATAGCGGGGTCACGCCCGGTTCATCCTGTACGGCGAGCCGGCCCCGGCGTGACGGCGGGCACCGGAGTCCCGCTGGAGTGGCGTGGAAAGCGGAAGGCCACCGGGTGACCCCGGTGGCCTCGACCCCGCCGTGCCGTACTGACGCGGGCTCCACGCCCGCCGGCACGGCGGAAGGAACGCGCGCGACCGCTACGCGATCGCCGCGGAGAAGTCCTTGTCCGCGTACGGGCCGATGACCGCCAGCGTCAGCGGGCGGCTCAGGACGTCCTTGGCCACTTCCGAGATCTCGTCGGGCGTGACCGACTCGATCCGCGACAGCACCTCGTCCACCGCCATCAGCTCGTCGTAGACCAGCTCGTTCTTACCGATCCGCGACATCCGCGACCCGGTGTCCTCCAGCCCGAGCACCAGCCCGCCGCGCATCTGGCCCTTGCCGCGCAGGATCTCCTCCTCGGTGATCCCGTCGGAGACGACCCTGGCCACCTCGTCCCTGCAGATCTGGAGCACATCGTCGATCTTCGACGGCATGCAGCCGACGTAGATCCCGAACTGGCCCGTGTCGGCGTAGGCCGAGGTGTAGCTGTAGGCGGAGTACGCCAGGCCGCGCTTCTCCCTGATCTCCTGGAAGAGCCTGGACGACATGCCGCCGCCCAGCGCCGCGTTGAGCACGCCCAGCGCGAACCGGCGGTCGTCGGTGCGCGACATGCCGGTCGTGCCCAGTACGAGGTTGGCCTGCTCGGTGGGCCGGTCGAGCACCCGGACCTCGGAGCGGGCCTCCGCTCCTGGACCGCTGGTGCGCGGCGGCGCGCACTCGCGCGGGCCCGCGAGCGCCCCTGCCCGCTCGTACGCCCGCGCCACCAGCTCCACCACGTGCTCGTGCCGGATGTTGCCCGCGACGGAGACGACCGTGCGCGGCGGCTGGTAGTAGGCGCGGTAGTACTCGACGATCCGGTCGCGCCCGAGGGCGTTGATGGACTCGACGGTGCCCAGGATCGGCCGCCCGATCGGCGAGTCGCCGTACAGGGCGGAGGAGAACTGCTCGTGCACCACGTCGGAGGGGTCGTCGTCGTGCATGGCGATCTCTTCGAGGATCACGCCACGCTCGGACTCGACGTCCTCCTCGGTGACCAGCGACGAGGTGACCACGTCGGCCAGCACGTCGACGGCCAGCGGCAGGTCCTCGTCGAGGACCCGCGCGTAGTAGCAGGTGTACTCCTTGGCGGTGAAGGCGTTGATCTCGCCGCCGATGCCCTCGATGGACGCGGAGATCTGCATGGCGTCGCGCGTGGGGGTGCCCTTGAACAGCAGGTGCTCAAGGAAGTGGGTGGCCCCCATGTGCTCGGGGGCCTCGTCACGGGAGCCGATGCCGACCCACATGCCGACCGCGACGGAACGCACGGTCGGCATGGTCTCGGTCACCACACGCAGCCCACCGGGGAGGACGGTGCGCCTGACGATCCCGGCACCGTCCTTGCCGGGATGCAGTGTGGTCGTGGTCACGAGTTCCGGTCTTCTCCGTCGCCGGCGGGCTTGCGGACCCTGGTGCGGGTGCGACGGGGCTTGTCGTCACGCGGCTTGTCCTCGCGCGGCTTGTCCTCGGTGACGGGGGCCGACTCGGCGACCGGAGCGGCCTCCTCCTCGACGCCCGAGCCGGCGGCCTCCTTGGCGGCGGCCTCCTTCTCGATCACCTCGACCGGCACCAGCGAGAGCTTGCCACGGGAGTCGATCTCGGCGATCTCCACCTGGATCTTGGCGCCGACGCTCATGACGTCCTCGACGTTCTCGATGCGCTTGCCGCCGTGCAGCTTGCGGATCTGGGAGACGTGGAGCAGGCCGTCCTTGCCCGGCATGAGCGAGACGAACGCGCCGAAGGCGGCGATCTTCACGACCGTGCCCAGGTAGCGCTCGCCCACCTCGGGCATGTGCGGGTTGGCGATGGCGTTGATCGCGCTGCGCGCGGCCTCGGCCGACGGACCGTCGGTGGCGCCGATGTAGATCGTGCCGTCGTCCTCGATGGTGATCTCGGCGCCGGACTCGTCCTGGATCTGGTTGATCATCTTGCCCTTGGGGCCGATGACCTCGCCGATCTTGTCGACGGGGACCTTGATCGTGATGATGCGCGGCGCGGTCGGGTTCATCTCCGCCGGGGAGTCGATCGCCTCCTGCATCACGTCGAGGATCGCCAGGCGGGCGCCCTTGGCCTGCTTCAGCGCGGCGGCCAGCACGGAGGCCGGGATGCCGTCGAGCTTGGTGTCGAGCTGAAGGGCGGTGATGACGTCCTTGGTGCCGGCGACCTTGAAGTCCATGTCGCCCATGGCGTCCTCGGCGCCGAGGATGTCGGTCAGGGTGACGTAGGTGTCGCCCTCGCCGATCAGGCCCATGGCGATGCCGGCGACCATCTCCTTGAGCGGGACACCCGCGTCGAGCAGGGCCATCGTGCTGGCGCAGACCGAGCCCATCGAGGTCGAGCCGTTGGAGCCGAGCGCCTCGGAGACCTGCCTGATCGCGTAGGGGAACTCCTCACGCGTCGGCAGGACCGGGATGAGCGCCCGCTCGGCCAGCGCGCCGTGACCGATCTCGCGCCGCTTGGGCGAGCCCACGCGACCGGTCTCGCCCGTGCTGTAGGGCGGGAAGTTGTAGTTGTGCATGTAGCGCTTGGTCCGCTCGGGGTTGAGCGTGTCGACGACCTGCTCCATGCGCAGCATGTTCAGCGTGGTGATGCCCAGGATCTGGGTCTCGCCGCGCTCGAACAGGGCCGAGCCGTGGACCCTCGGGACCACGTGGACCTCGGCGTTGAGCGCGCGGATGTCCTTCGGACCGCGCCCGTCGATGCGGACACCCTCCTTGATGACCCGCTCGCGCATGAGCTTCTTGGTCAGGCTGCGGAAGGCGGCGCTCAGCTCCTTCTCGCGACCCTCGAAGTCCGGCAGCAGCTTCTCGGCCACCAGGCCCTTGACCCTGTCGAGCTCGGTCTCGCGCTCCTGCTTGCCGGCGATCGTCAGCGCCGCGGCGAGCTCGGACTTGACCGCGCCCTCGACGGCCTCGAGCGCGTCCTCCTGGTAGTCGAGGAAGACGGGGAACTCGGCCGTCTCCTTGGCCGCGACCTTGGCGACCTTGGACTGCGCCTCGCACAGCACCTTGATGAACGGCTTGGCCGCCTCGAGGCCCTGCGCGACGGTCTCCTCGGTCGGGGCGACCGCGCCGTCGGCGACGAGCTTGAGCGTCTGCCTGGTGGACTCGGCCTCGACCATCATGATCGCGACGTCGCCGTCCTCGAGGACGCGACCGGCCACGACCATGTCGAACGTGGCCCGCTCCAGCTCCGGATGCGTCGGGAACGCGACCCACTGGCCGTCGATCAGCGCGACGCGGACGCCGCCGATCGGGCCGGAGAAGGGCAGCCCGGCCAGCTGGGTGGACAGCGAGGCGGCGTTGATCGCGACCACGTCGTAGAGGTGGTCGGGGTTCAGCGCCATGACGGTCGCCACGACCTGGACCTCGTTGCGCAGGCCCTTGACGAAGGACGGGCGCAGCGGCCTGTCGATCAGGCGGCAGGTGAGGATGGCGTCCTCGGAGGGACGGCCCTCACGGCGGAAGAACGAGCCGGGAATGCGGCCCGCGGCGTACATGCGCTCCTCGACGTCGACCGTCAGCGGGAAGAAGTCGAGATTGTCCTTGGGGCTCTTGGACGCGGTGGTGGCGGACAGGACCATGGTCTCGCCATCGAGGTAGGCGACGGCCGAGCCGGCCGCCTGCCGCGCGAGCCGACCGGTCTCGAACCGGATCGTGCGCGTGCCGAAGGAGCCGTTGTCTATGACGGCTTCGGCGGTGTGGACACCCTCCACGGGGGACCTCCTAGATGAGTTGGTCTCCCGCGCCCTCTTTCACCGGCACCCTTCGTAAGGTGCAGCGCCGGTCTTCGATCGAAGCGCCCGGTCACGATGACCGGAAGCCACTACCGAGGACCGGCCCGCAGGCGTCGCGGGTCGCATGGTGCTGTAGCGGACGCGGGGGCTTTCAGTGTGTCTCGGATATTCAGTTGTCCGACACTAGGCGCGCCGGGAGCTATATGAGAAGGGAGCGGCGCCTGTGCGCCGCTCCCTTCTTAGTCTATCGGCGCAGGCCGAGCCGCTCGATGAGCGAACGGTAACGCGCGATGTCGTTGTTCTGCAGGTACTTCAGCAGGCGGCGCCGGCGACCGACGAGCAGCAGCAGACCACGACGGCTGTGGTGGTCGTGCTTGTGCGTCTTCAGGTGCTCGGTGAGCTCGCTGATGCGCTTGCTGAGCAGCGCGATCTGCACCTCGGGCGACCCGGTGTCGCCCTCGGCCGTCGCGTACTCGCCGATGATTGCCTTCTTGGCAGCGGTGTCGAGGGACACGGCTCTCCTTCGATCTACGGACACGCGTCGATGAGATGAGATAGCGAACGACCGTGCGTGCCTACAGTCGCCGCGAGAAGGCACTTCAGGGCAGCGCGCAGCGCCACCGTTACAGAGCCGACATGCAAGGTTACCATCGCGGTCCGTCCCCTGACACATCGTTCATGGGCGGCCGGCCATGGCGGAAATCGTCATGATGGTGTCCTTGCCGCCAGACCCCACCTCCGACCAGCCTGAAGATGGGCGAGCCGCCGGGAACCTCCCCGGCGCCGCGACACTTCATCAGGAGGACCACATGCGCATAGGCATCCTGCTCTTCGACGACGTGGAGGAGCTCGACGCGGTCGGCCCCTGGGAGGTGTTCGGGATGTGGTCGAAGCAGCGGCCTGACGAGGCCGACCTCGTCTCCTTCGCCCGAGAACCCGGGCCGGTCCGCGCCTCGAAGGGGCTCGGCCTGCACGCGCAGTACGGCTTCGCCGACGTCGGTCACCTGGACCTGCTGCTGCATCCCGGCGGCCTCGGCACCAGGCCGCTGGTGTCGGACGAGGCGCACCTGGCGTGGGTGCGCGAGATGAGGGCGAAGGTGCCGCTGATGACCAGCGTCTGCACGGGGTCGCTGGTGTTCGCCGCGGCGGGCCTGCTGAAGGGCCGTCCGGCGACCACTCACTGGGGCTCCCTCGACCGGCTCGCCGAGCTGGACCCCAGCATCGAGGTACGGGCCGACGACAGGTTCGTCGACGACGGCGACGTGGTGACGTCCGCCGGAGTGTCGGCGGGGATCGACATGGCCCTCCACCTGGTGGCCAGGCTGGCGGGAGTCGAAAGGGCCGCCCAGGTGCGGCGGTTCATTCAGTACGACCCGATGCCACCGGTCTGACAGGCACTGCCCGCGCCGACCGAGCACCTCCGCCCCTTGGGCGGGGTCTGTCCTGGCTGTCCGGGACAGCGGGTGGAGATCACCGCTGTCGCCAGTGTCCCGGACGAGCGAACGCCGCGGGGATGCGCGTCGCCGCGTCACCCCTGGCGGCGTCGAGCTGCGACTGCGTCAGGAACAGGCAGCCCCTGAGGTCGGCGCCGCCGAGGTCGGCGTTCCTGAAGTCGGCGCCGATGACGTCGGCCTCGCGCAGGTCCGCCCCTCTGAGGTCGGCGCCGATCAGGTAGGCGCCCCGCAGGGTCGCGCGGCGCAGGTCGGCGCCCCTGAGCTTGGCGCCCATGAGGTCCATCTTCATCTTGCGCCCCACCCGGCCACCGTGGTTGCGCACCAGCTCGCCTGCCCTCAGCAGCAACGGGCTGATCCGCGCGCGCAGCGCTCCCGTGTCGACCTTGGCGACGACGTCGGCGTCACCGCCGATCAGGCCCTCGATCTCGGCGGCGGCACCCGCCAGTTCCCCGTGCACGGGCTCGGCGGCCCGCCAGCCCAGCGCCTCGGTGACGTAGTAGAGCAGCTCGTGCAGGTCCCGCATGACGGGGAACACCTCGACGGCCCTGTCGGCGAGGCCCGACTGGGTGACCTGCTGGCCCGCGCCGAAGCAGTCGTAGACCGTGCACCCGGCGAAGCCCTTCTCCCGCAGCCGGGCGTGGATCCCGCAGCGGTGGTCGGCGCGCAGGTTGGGGCACGCCTTGCCCGCCGGCTTGTCGATCGCGAAGTCGGCCGAGGCCGCGAACGCGGGCACGACGCAGCACAACCCGGCGCAGCGCTCGCAGTCGGCGCGCAGCGTCGCCAGGGCCCGACGGCCGCCGGATCCGTCCACATGACCTCCCATAGGTCCCCAACGATAGTCCCGGCCGCGGAGTGCGAGTCCACGCGGAAGGGCGGGCGGGAGGCACCCGTGGACACCCCTGTCCGACCGGCCTCTAGCTGGTCAGGCGGCGGACCTCGTCGACGTCGGCGTGGATCTGGGCGATGAGCGCCTCGATCGAGTCGAACTTCGTGTTCCCGCGCAGGCGCGCGCCGAAGTCGACGGCCACGTGCATGCCGTACAGGTCGAGGTCGTCCCTGTCGAGCGCGTACGCCTCCACCGTCCGCGGCACGCCCTCGAAGGTGGGGTTCGTACCGACCGAGATGGCCGCGGGCCAGACGCAGCCGTCGTAGCCCGCGGGCAGGTTGCCGACCGCCACGCACCGCAACCAGCCCGCGTAGACGCCGTCCGCGGGAATGGCGGTGTTCGGCGGGGTCTCGACGTTGGCCGTGGGGAAGCCGAGCTGGCGGCCGCGCTGGTAGCCGCGGACGACGACGCCCTCGACCCGGTGCGGGCGGCCGAGGGCCTCGGCGGCGGACTCGACGTCCCCCGCCGCGACGAGCTCGCGGACAAGAGTGGATGAAACACCGGACACCAGGGGGATCTCCTCCACCGTGAAGTCGTACTTGTCGCCCAGCTCGCGCAGGGTCGAGGGGTCACCGGCCGCCCTGTGGCCGAAGGTGAAGTTCGCGCCGACCACGACCACCGCGGCGCGCAGCCGATCGGCCAGCACGCTCTGCGCGAAGTCGGCGGGGCTGAGGCGCGACAGGTCCATCGTGAACGGCAGCACGCACACCTCGTCCACGCCCAGCGCGGTCAGCAGCTCCGCCCTGTGCCTCACCGTGGTCAGCCGGCGCGGCTGGGTACCCGGCCTGACGACCTCGGCGGGATGCGGCTCGAACGTGACGGCCACGCACGGCAGGCCGCGCGATCGGGCGACGGCCACGGCGCGCTCGACCACTCGTCGGTGGCCGCGGTGCACGCCGTCGAACACGCCGATCGTGACGACGGATCTTTCCGACTCCTGCACGCCCGCGCCCCATTCGTCTCGTGGCGGATCAATCACCCTCAAGCGTGCCATGCCCCGCGGGGTGGTTCGCAACGGGGTGAGTACCGTCACCGCGCTCCCGTCGGGAACAGCGCAAACGGCCGCGCGGTACCATCCGCTGCATGTCCCGATACGCGCTGCTGATCCTGCCCGCCTACAACCGGGTCTACGGCGAGAGCTCCATCCGCCTGACCCACGGTGAGCTGGAGGTGTTCGCCGCCGTCTCCGACGTGGAGGAGACGCGGATCGGCGGCGTGCCGTACGTGACGTTCCAGGCCGACGAGCCCGACCTCGCGCTCCTGTCCAACCTGTCCTCCGTCTACGCGATCTTCGGCGTCGAGGGCGACCTGCTGAGGCCCATGGAGATGCGCCCGCTCGACCGGCTCTCCAGCGACCTCATCACCATCCAGAAGTACGCGGGCAAGACCAACGAACACTTCACCAAGCTGCTGCTCAACGTCACCGTGCTCGCCTCCGACTTCCCGCTGGACGGCCACCTGTCGGTCTTCGACCCCATGTGCGGGCGCGGCACGACCCTCAACCAGGCCCTCATGTACGGCTACGACGCCTACGGGATCGACGTCGACGGCAAGGACTTCGACGCCTACAGCGGCTTCCTCAGGACGTGGCTGAAGAACAAGCGGCTCAAGCACACCGCCGAGACCGTGCCCGTCAGGCGGGAGCGAGCGCTGGTCGGGCGGCGGCTCAACGTGAGCTTCGGGCTGTCGAAGGAGGCCTACAAGGCGGGCGAGACGCAGCAGGTGGCCGTGGTCAACGCCGACACCCTGCGCAGCCGCGAGTTCTTCAAGCCGCGCTCGTTCGACGTCATCGTGACCGACGCGCCGTACGGCGTGCAGCACGGCAGCAAGGGCTCCACCGGCCTGTCGCGCAGCCCCCTCGACCTGATCGCCAAGGCGGTGCCGGTCTGGGCCGAGCTGCTGCGGCCCGGAGGGGCGATCGGGATCGCGTGGAACACCTACGGCGGCTCACGCGACGACCTGGCGGCGATCCTGACCTCGAACGGACTCGACGTGCGGGACTACCCCGACTTCGCCCATTGGGTGGACCAGGCGATCGTCCGCGACATCATGGTCGCCCGCAAGCCGTGAGCTCCGCCACCGGGCCACGGCTCGCCTGAGAACCTCGGCGGCGACGTCCCGCCCGTGCGGCGAGGAATCAGCCGACGAAGACCGCCAGGGGCTTGGCCAGGCGCCCCTGCTCCTCCACCAGCGCCAGCAACTCGCCCTCGGGCCCGAATACCCCGATCGGCCCCTTGCCGAGCCCCGCCGAAGGCAGCCGCCCCCCGTGCGAGATCACCCGCGCCTCGTCGGCGTTCACGTCCCGCCGGGGGAAGGCCGCGGACACCGCCTCCCCGATCGGCAGCACCACGCACTCCCCTGCCAGCTCGTCGATCGTCTTGGCGAGGGACAGGTCGTAGGGCCCCACCCTGGTCCTGCGCAGGTACGTCAGGTGACCGCCGACCCCGAGGGCCGACCCCAGGTCCCTGGCGAGCGCCCTGATGTAGGTCCCGCTGGAGCACCTGATCGTGGCCCTGACCTCGGGTCCGTCGATGGACGTGACGTCGAAGTCGTACACGGTGACGGGCCGGGCCGCCAGCTCGACGTCCTCGCCGGCCCTGGCCCGCTTGTAGGCGCGCTCGCCGTTCACCTTGATCGCCGAGACCTGCGGAGGCACCTGCATGATGCGCCCGGTGAGCGCCTCGATCTCCTTGCGCACGGCCTCGGCCGTCACGCCGTCGGTCGGCGCGGTGGCCGTGACCTCGCCCTCGGCGTCGTCGGTGTTGGTGGTGACGCCGAGCCTGATCGTCGCCTCGTACACCTTCTCGGTCAGCGCCAGGTGCCCGAGCAACCTGGTCGCCTTCTCCACACCGATCACCAGCACCCCGGTCGCCATGGGGTCGAGGGTGCCGGCGTGCCCGACCCGTCTGGTGCCCGCGATGCGCCGCATCTTGCCGACCACATCGTGGGAGGTCCAGTCGGCGGGCTTGTCCACGATGATCAGACCGCTCTCGGCCATCTACCTTTTCCTCAGCAGTTCTCGAAACCGGTCCATCGTCACTTCCACGCTGTCGTGCGAGGTGAACCCCGCCGCGTAGGCGTGCCCGCCGCCGCCGAGCGCCGTGCAGATCGCGCCGACGTCCGCGCCGCCCTTGGAACGCGTGGACACCTGCCACACGCCGTCGTCGTCCTGTTTCAGCACCACCGCGACATCGGCCTCGTCGGTGCGGCGGATCACGTCGATGATCCCCTCCACCTCGTCGTACGGCAGGCCGTACGCGGCCCTGTCGGTGTGGGTGACGTACGTCCACACCAGGTCGTCCTCCAGCACCACGCGCTCGAGCGCCGCCCCGAGCACCTTCAGGTAGCCGAACGGAGAGCGGTCCCACAGCTCGCGGGCGATCTCGTCGGTGCGCAGCCCCGCCGCCACCAGCCTGGCCGCCATCTCGTGCGCGGCGGGCGTGGTCGAGGAGTGCCTGAACGACCCCGTGTCGGTCACCAGCCCCACGTAGAGCAGCGTCGCCATGTCGCGGTCGAGCGGCACCCCGAGGCGGCGGATCAGCTCCTCGGTGAGGACGGCCGTCGCCGCCACACCGGGATCGATGAGGCTGACGGTGCCGAAGCCGTCGTTGGAGGCGTGATGGTCGATGACGATGACCTCGCGCGCCTTCGCGGCGTTGACCGCCAGCAGACCCAGCCTGTCGAGCGTCGAGGAGTCGAAGGTGATCATCACCTCGGGCTCGGAGGGAAAGGCGGAGGGGACCGTGAGCAGGTCCTGGGCCGGAAGGAAGCGCAGCAGCCGCGGCACCGCGAACCTGCGGTCCCCGAAGGAGGCCACGACCCGCTTGCCCATCGCCTTCAGCGCCTTGGCCGCGGCCAGCATCGAGCCGAGCGCGTCTCCGTCGGGCGAGATGTGGCAGGCCAGCGCCACCTCGTCGGCGCCGCGGATCAGGTCGAGCGCCCTGTCCCATGCCGGCTCGGGGATCGCCTTCGCCGCGCCACCGGCAGGGCCGCCACCCGCCTGCGCGCTCACGCCCGCGCGCTCGGGGTCGCGGTCCTGGGACGCGGGGCGCGCCGCACCCCCGCCCGCCGCCCCCTGGGAGGGGCCGGCGGACGGGCGGAGGGTCTCGTCGCGCACGTCCGGCGTCACGTCGCGGAGTATCCCGCGCGGTCGGAGGGCTCGTCCTCTTCCTCGTCGAGCTCCGGCTTCCTGTACGGGTCGGCCTCACCCGCGTAGGAGGCGCCCTCGGCGCGCTTGGCGACCTCCTGGTCACGCTCCTTCGCCGCCGCGAACAGCTCGTCCATCTGGCGAGCGCTGTCGGGCAACGGGTCGTGCTTGAACGTCAGCGTGGGCGTGAAGCGGACGCCCGTCTGCCTGCCCACCTCCGAGCGGATGACGCCCTTCGCGCTCTCCAGCGCCGCGGCGCTGTCGGCCCGCTCGGCCTCGGAGCCGAACACCGTGTAGAAGACCGTCGCCTCCCGCAGGTCAGCGGTGATGCGCGTGTCGGTCACGGTCACGAAGCCCAGCCGCGGGTCCTTGATCCGGCGCTCCAACATCTCGGCGACGACCTGCTGGATGCGGTCGGCGAGCTTGCGCGCTCGTGCGGCGTCCACCATCTTCGATCCCCCTAGTGCTCGGTCAATCTTCGTCGTTGTAGAGCCGCTGCCTGGCCGACAGCAACTCGATATCGGGGCGGTAGGCCACCAACCGCTCGCAGGCGTCCATCACCTCACCGCAGTTGCCCGCGGTGGCGGAGACGACGGCGATGCCGATCTCCGCCCTGCGATGCAGGTCGAGATGGCCGGTCTCGGCTACCGCGACGCTGGGGAAGCGCCGCTGCACCTCGGCGACGATGGGACGCACCACGGATCGTTTCTGTTTCAGCGAGTGAACGTCGCCGAGCAGGATGTCCAGGGTCAGGGCACCGACATACATCGTTGGCAACCACCGCGAGTCCGTTTTCCGGTCGCGTGCGAGGCCGTCCGGACGGGCCGCGGTGGAAGGCCCTACCCGGTTCCTCGCACGCCCCGCACACCCGGGCCGTCCCCCGGTATGCGGTGCGGCGCCGTCCGTGCGCACACGATCGGCACCAGTATCGACAACGCTCCCACACGACCCGTTAGTCCGGTTCGCCTGGGTGAGACTGCACACCCCACCTACCCGTACGGCTCCAGCCGACGCGAGACCCACCCGCTCCGGGGGGACCCCCGCGCACACCGGTCCGCGCCGCCCTGGAGGGATCCAGGAAGGCACGGGTCCCGGCCGGCCCAGGGGGACCAGGAAGAGTGCGGAGCCCGGCGATGCCGGGCAGGCCCTGACCTGTGTCACCGGGACGCGCCGAAGCGCGCTCCGGGACACGGGTGGGAGGTCCGAAGGGACCCGGGCGTGCGAGGGGCGCCCGGCGAACACTCCGCCAGGCGCCCTACCGCGCGTTACACGCGCGGCTTCTCCCGCATCTCGAACGTCTCGATGACGTCGTCGAGCTTGATGTCGTTGTACCCGACACCGATACCGCACTCGAAGCCCTCGCGGACCTCGGTCGCGTCGTCCTTGAAGCGACGCAGCGACGAAACGGTGAGGTTGTCGGCGATGACGACACCGTCCCGGATGATCCGGGCCTTGCTGTTGCGCACGATCGTGCCCGAGCGGACCAGCGAACCGGCGACGTTGCCGATCTTCGGCACCTTGAAGACCTCGCGGACTTCGGCGGTGCCCATCTGGACCTCTTCGAACTCGGGCTTGAGCATGCCCTTGAGCGCCGCTTCGATCTCCTCGATCGCCTGGTAGATGACCGAGTAGTAGCGGATGTCGACGCCCTCGCGCTCGGCCAGGTCGCGGGCCCGGGGTTCGGGCCTGACGTTGAAGCCGATGATGACCGCGTTGTCGTCGGCGACGGCCAGGTTGACGTCGTACTCGGTGATCGCACCGACGGCGCGGTGCAGGACACGGAGCCTGACCTCGTCGCCGACGTCGATCTTGAGCAGGGCGTCTTCCAGCGCCTCGACCGAACCGGACACGTCACCCTTGATGATGAGCTTGAGCTCGTCGACGCGGCCCTTCTCGAGGTCGCTGAACAGCTCCTCGAGGGTGCGGCGACGGCTCGACTTCGCCATGTCGGCGCTGCGCTTGCGCGCCGCGCGCTGCTGGGCGATCTGCCTGGCCATCCGGTCGTCGGAGACGACGATGAAGTTGTCTCCCGCGCTCGGGACGGCGGTCAGACCCATCACCAGGACCGGGAAGGACGGCGTGGCCTCCTCCACCGGGTCGCCGTTGTCGTCGAGCATCGCCCTGACGCGGCCGAAGGCCTCGCCACAGACGATGGAGTCGCCGACGCGCAGCGTGCCGCGCTGGACCAGGACGGTCGCCACGGGGCCGCGGCCCTTGTCCAGGCGCGCCTCGATGGTGATGCCCTGGGCGTCCATCGACGGGTTGGCCCGCAGGTCGAGCTCGGCGTCCGCGGTGAGCAGGATGGCCTCGAGGAGATTCTCGATGCCGGTCCCGTTCTTGGCGGAGATGTCGACGAACAGGGTCGAGCCGCCGTACTCCTCGGCCACCAGGCCGTACTCGGTGAGCTGGGCCCGCACCTTGTTCGGGTCCGCGCCCTCCTTGTCGACCTTGTTGACCGCGACGACGACGGGCACGTCGGCCGCCTGGGCGTGGTTGAGCGCCTCGATGGTCTGCGGCTTCACACCGTCGTCGGCCGCGACCACCAGGACGGCGATGTCCGTGGCCTTGGCACCGCGGGCACGCATGGCGGTGAACGCCTCGTGACCGGGGGTGTCGATGAAGGTGATCTTCCGGTCTTCGCCCTCGTGCTCGGTGGCGACCTGGTAGGCACCGATGTGCTGGGTGATGCCACCGGCCTCGCGCGCCACCACGTTGGTGTTGCGGATGGCGTCGAGCAGCTTCGTCTTACCGTGGTCGACGTGACCCATGACGGTCACGACCGGCGGACGCGCGGCGAGGTCGCCCTCGTCGCCCTCGTCCTCGCCGAACTCGATGTCGAAGGCCTCGAGAAGCTCGCGGTCCTCCTCCTCCGGGCTGACGACCTGGATGTTGTAGTCGAGCTCGGCGCCCAGCAGCTGCAGGGTCTCCTCGTTGACCGACTGCGTGGCGGTCACCATCTCGCCGAGGTGCAGCATGATCTGCACCAGCGAGGCGGGGTTGGCGCCGATGCGGTCGGCGAAGTCGGACAGCGACGCACCACGCGGGAGCCTGATCGTCGCGCCGTTGCCGCGAGGAACCTGCACGCCGCCGATCGCCGGCGCCGACATGTTGTCGAACTCCTGGCGCCTCTGACGCTTGGACTTGCGACCACGCGCGGGACGGCCGCCGGGACGGCCGAACGCGCCTGCCGTACCGCCGCCGCGACCACGACCGCCGCCACCGGGACGACCGGCGAAACCACCGCCGCCGCCACCGGGACCGCCGGTGCCGGTGCGCGGACCCGCGCCGCCGCCACCGCCGGGACGGCCGGCGAAGCCGCCGCCACCGCCACCGCCGGGACGACCGCCGAAGCCGCCGCCACCACCGGGACGACCACCGCCGCCACCGCCGGGACGACCACCGCCGCCACCGCCGGGACGGCCTGCGCCGCCACCGCCGCCGGGGCCGGCAGGACGACCCTGCGGCATCATCATCGGGTTGGGACGCGGCCCGCCGGGACGGGGACCACCCGCACCGGGCCCGGGACGCGGACCGCCCGCGCCAGGTCCGGGACGCGGACCACCGGCGCCGGGACCGCCCTGGCCACGGCCGGCGGGCGGACGCGGCATGGCGCCGTCACGCGGCGCGCCGGCGCCAGGACCACCGGGACGCGGACCACGGTCCTCACGAGGACGGTCCTCACGAGGACCGCCGGGACGCGGCGGACGCTGGCCCATGCCGGTCGCGTTGGACGAGAACGGGTTGTTGCCAGGACGGGGACCCGGACGCGGACCCGGCTTCGGGCCCGGACGCCCACCCTCGCGCTGGCCGCCAGGTCCGCCCTGGCCACCGGGACGCGGTGCGCCGGACTGCTGACCACCGGGGCCGGAGGGACGGCCGCCCTGCTGGGCGGGACCGGGACGCGGACCGGGACGGGCCGCGGGACCCGGACGGGGACCAGGCGTCGGGCGCGGGCCCTCGAACCTGGGAGCCTGCGGGGCCTGAGGGGCCTCGCGAGGAGCCTCCGCGGGCGCGGCCTCCGGCTGCGTCTGGTGAGGCATGGGAACCGGCGGGCGCGGAGTGCCACCGGCGGGACCGGGGCGCGGCCCCGGCTTCGGAATCGGGCCCGGACGCGGGCTCGACGAGACAGGCGCCTCCGCGGCGCCGTTACCGGCCTGGCTGTCAGCCGGCCGGGGCGCAGCCTTCGGCGGCTGCGGCTTGGACGACGAACCGCCGCCCTTCGAGGGCTTGGATACGCCCAAAGCTTCGGTGAGCCTGCGGACTACCGGCGCTTCGATGGTCGAGGACGCCGAACGGACGAACTCTCCCATCTCCTGGAGCTTGGCCATGACGACCTTGCTCTCAACGCCGAACTCCTTAGCGAGCTCGTATACCCGGACCTTCGCCACTGCACTCCCTTACTCGGCCCGGGAGGCTGGCAGTGCCGTCCGGACCGTCGTTACCTTGACGTCTTCATCGCCGCGTGCTCATCAGGCGCTCATAGCAATCTGACTCCGCCCATCAACTCGGCGTCCTACATGACATGTGGTTCTCCCTCTAGGTGCGCTCGCAGTCGCGAGACGTCAAGCGGCCCCGGCACGCGAAAAGCGCGCGGAAACGCTCGGCGACGCTCGGCAAGCTCCAGACAGCTCAGGTCGCGATGCAGCGAGGCACCTCGGCCGGGAAGCCGTCCGTGCAGGTCAGGGACCACGTGGCCCTCGACAAGCACCAGATGGAGCAGCTCGGACTTAGCCGTGCGAACCCTGCAGCCCACGCATGTTCTCAGCGGGGCCGCCTGGCCACCATATTCCAGCTTACCGCTTGGACGCATCTACGGAACCGGCGGGATCATCCGCCTGGGTGTCAGGACGGATGTCGATCCGCCACCCCGTGAGCCTCGCCGCCAGCCGGGCGTTCTGCCCCTCCTTGCCGATGGCCAGGGAGAGCTGGTAGTCGGGCACTGTGACGCGCGCCACACGGCCTTCCAGATCGAGAACCTCGACATGCGAAACACGCGCGGGGGACAGGGCATTCCCGACGAACTCCCCAGGGTCCTCCGACCAGTCGATGATGTCGATCTTCTCGCCGTGGAGTTCGGTCATCACGTTGCGCACGCGCGAGCCCATCGGCCCGATGCAGGCGCCCTTGGCGTTGACGCCCGGCTTGCGGGAGCGAACCGCGATCTTCGTACGGTGCCCCGCCTCGCGCGCGACCGCCGCGATCTCGACGGTGCCGTCGGCGATCTCGGGCACCTCCAGGGCGAAGAGCTTCTTCACCAGCCCAGGGTGGGTGCGCGACAGCGTCACCGACGGGCCCTTGTGGCCCTTCTTCACCTGCACCACGTACGCGCGGATGCGCTCACCGTGCACGTAGTCCTCGCCGGGGACCTGCTCGTTGTGGGGCAGCACGGCCTCGATCTTGCCGAGGTCGACGAGCACCACGCGGGGGTCCTGCCCCTGCTGGATCACGCCGGAGACCAGCTCGCCCTCGCGGCTGGCGAACTCGCCGAAGTTGATCTCGTCCTCGGCGTCGCGCAGCTGCTGCAGGATGACCTGCTTGGCGGTGGTGGCCGCGATGCGGCTGAAGTTGCCGGGGGTGTCGTCGAACTCCCTGACGATGTCACCCTCGTCGTCGAGCTCGGCGGCGTAGATGGTGACGTGCCCGGTGGCGCGGTCGAGCTCCGCCCTGGCCTTGGCCGCGGCGCCCTCCGTGCGGAAGTAGGCGATCAGCAACGCGTCCTCGATCGCCTTCACGACCAGGTCGAAGGAGATGTCCTTCTCCCGTTCAAGGCTGCGCAGGACGCTCATGTCGATGTCCACGAGGCTTCCCCCTTAGCCCTCGTCGCCGTCGTCGAGGTCGTCTTCCTCGTCCTCGAACCGGCGGAATTCCACCTGTACCCGTCCTCGGGTCAGGTCCTGATAGTCGATCCTGCGCAGCGCGCCGTCGACGTCGATCTCCACGCCCTCGTCGTCGGCGCCGCGGATGCGGCCCTCGACCAGGCCGCCGTCGCGCAGATCCGCCTTGACCAGGCGCTTGGCAGCGCGTCGCCAGTGGCGCGGCTCGGTGAGCGGGCGGTCGACGCCCGGCGAGGAGACCTCGAGCGTGTAGGGCGACTGGCCCATGGTGTCGTCGCCGTCGAGCGCGTCGGACACCGCCTGGCTCACCTCGGCGATGTCGTCGAGCGTCACCCCGCCGTCCTTGTCGACGACCACGCGCAGCAGGCTTCGCTTGCCCGCCCGGGTGACCGTGACGTCCTCCAGGTCGAGACCTGCGGTGGCGACGACGGGCTCCAGGAGCTTCATCAGGTGGTCGCGGGATGATGCGCTGCCCATATCGACCTCCCTATTGTGTTGCGATCCATGACCGCCCGTGATGGCGGCCGCTCAGTCGACGACTGCTCAATAACCCTATCGGTACCAAGGCACGGAAAGAGCGCCACTCGACAGGGTCGGGCGGCGGAGACTCGTTGAGAGCGAGACCATATCGCACCACGGCACGGTCGGGCGGAACGCGCCAACGGCACGTGTCAGCCCTTACGATGCTGTGTGCCTTCCTCACCCGACCGGAGGTTCTCCTTGCGTCCCCTGTCCCGGCGTGCCGTGCTCGCGGGCGGCGCGGCGATGGCGGCGCTCTCCGGCTGTACGGCGGGGTCGCCCGAGCCCGCCGCCTCGAAGGCGCCCGACCCCGAACAGCTGCTGCTGCGCGAGCTGATCGCCGAGAAGGAACGCACGATCGGCCTCTACGCCGCCCTGGTGGGCGCGGACGGCGCGAAGCTGGCGCCGTTCAAGGAGCGTCACGAGCAGCACCTGGCCGCGCTGCGCGAGCGGCTTTCCGCCGAGCCGTCGCCGCCGGCCCCCGCCACGCCCTCCGTCAAGCCCTCGCCGTCGAAGAAGCCGCCGAAGGTGTCGCTGACCAGGCTGCGCGACACCGAGCGGAAGGCCGCCGCCATGCGCGCCCGCCAGCTCGGCACCGCCTCCCCCTCGCTGGCCCAGCTGATCGCCAGCATCGGGGCCTGCGAGGCCCTGCACGCCGTCGCCCTGCCGAGGTCGCTGTGAGGGCCGCGGCGGCCGACGACCTGGTGGCCATGAACAAGGCGCTGGCCGCCGAGCACGCGGCCGTCTACGCCTACGGCCTGATGGGCGCGCGCACCACCGGCGCGCTGCGGGACAAGGTGACGGCCGCCTTCGACGCCCACAGGGCCAGACGCGACCAGTTGCGCGCGCTCATCTCGTCGGGCGGCGGCAAGCCGGCCGAGCCCGAGGCCGCCTACTCGCTGCCCGTGATGCCGGACAACGCGACGGAGGCCGTGCGGCTGGCCGTCCTCGTGGAGGCGGGCGTCACCGCGGCCTACCTGGAGCTGGCCGCTGCCGGCCAGGCCACGACGCGCCGCATGGCGGCGCTCGCCATGCAGGAGTCGGCCGTCAGGTCGTACGGCTTCCGCCCCGCGATCGCCGTCTTCCCCGGCATGCCCCCGCGCGCGCCCCAGCCGCCCTCTCCCACGCCCGGCGGCTGACCCCAGGAGGCGGCTCACCGGAAGGCCCTTGCAGGGAGCTGTGGCGCGGGGCTCCTCTCACCCTGGGGACAGGTTGGAAACGATCGTCACGGGTAGCCGGGGGTGCGTCACCTTTCCCCCGATGGAGGCATTCATGGGCTGGAGCTTCAGGAAGTCCATCAAAATAGGTCCGTTCCGACTCAACCTGTCCCGCGGCGGCGTCGGCCACAGCTGGGGCAACAGGGCCTTCCGCGTGACGAGGACGGCCGACGGGCGGCGGACGCTGTCGGTGAACCTCCCCGGCGGCCTGCACTGGCGCAAGACTCTGGGGAGCGGCTCTCGCCGCTGATCAGGGAACTCATCCGTGGTGCCCTTCGTTTTCAGGGCACCACGGACTTTTCCCCAAGGAGGCTCGATGGGCTGGCACTACCGCAAGTCGATCAAGGTGGGACCGTTCAGGATCCACCTCTCTCGTCACGGGGTCGGCCACAGCTTCGGCAACCGCAGGTTCCACGTCAGCACCACTCCCGACGGGCGCCGCCACCTCACGCTCAGGCTTCCTGGCGGCTTCCACCTCAGCAAGTCCCTCGGCGGGCGCGGACACCGCCACTACCGGTACTAGCCACCGCCCCTACCGGCCTGAGGCGCTACCGGGCGCGAGGCGGGACAGGAAGGCGCGGACGAGGGCGACGATCTCGTCCAGGTCGGTCTCCAGCGCCCAGTGCCCGCCATCCAGCAGGTGCAGCTCGGCGTCCGGCGGGTCGCGCAGGTAGGCGCGAGCGGCGCCCTCGGGCATGTAACCGTCCTGCGGACCCCAGACGACCAGCGTGGGCGGCCGGTGCTCCCTCAGGTAGGCCTGGGTAGCGGGGCAGCCAGTCGAGGTTCTCCTTGAGCCCCTCCATCAGGCCGACGGCGATCTCACGGCGGGTGGGCGTGTCCATCAGCGGCCACGACAGCCGCCACAGGTCGGGGCTGATCCGTTCGACGAGATGGTCGGCGACCTCGCCGACGAACTCGTCCATGAACCCCTCCTGGCTCACCGCCTGCCCCAGGCGAACCGGTCCAGGAACGCGGCGTACCCGTCGAAGGTGTAGGGGAAGTCCGCGGGCGTACGGGGCGATGTAACGGCGGCCCGCCGAAGTCGCGCCGCAGCGGCGTGGTGGACGGGCGGCCACCGGTGACACCGGTGGCCTGGCCCGTGCCCGCCGTAACGGACGGGTCAGCTACGGCAGGCGGCGAGCACGCGCTCGGCCGCCTCCGCGAGCGGGATCTCCTCCTTGGTCCCCGTCGCGCGGTCGCGCAGCTCGACGACGCCCTGCGTCAGACCCCGGCCGATCACCAGGATGGTGGGCAGGCCCAGCAGCTCGGCGTCCTTGAACTTCACGCCGGGCGACACCGAGGGACGGTCGTCGACGAGGATACGCAGCCCGCGCGACTCGAGCTCCTCCGCGAGCTGGACGGCCACCTCGACCTGGTTGTCCTTGCCCGTGCCGACGATGTGGACGTCGGCGGGGGCGACCTCGCGCGGCCAGACCAGGCCGAGCTCGTCGAACTTCTGCTCGGCGATCACGGCCACGGCGCGCGAGACGCCGATGCCGTAGGAGCCCATGGTGATCCTGATCGGCTTGCCGTCGGGGCCGAGGGCGTCCAGGCCCGCGGCGTCGGCGTACTTGCGGCCGAGCTGGAAGATGTGCCCGATCTCGATGCCGCGGTCGATGGACAGCCCATTGCCGCAGCGGGGGCAGGCGTCGCCCTCGCGGACCTCGGCGGCCTCGATGGTGCCGTCGGGGACGAAGTCGCGTCCCGCGACGACGTTGGCGGCGTGCTTGCCCGGCTCGTTGGCGCCGGTCACCCACGAGGTGCCGGTGACCACGCGCGGGTCGACGAGGTAGCGGATGCCGAGGTCCTTGAGCACCTGCGGGCCGATGTAGCCGCGCACCAGGCCGGGGTGCTTGGCGAAGTCCTCGGCCTCGAAGATGGCGGGCTCGCCGGGGGCGAGGGAGGCCTCCAGGCGCTTGAAGTCGACCTCGCGGTCCCCGGGCACACCGATGATCAGCGTCTCGACCTTGTCGGAGCCGGGCGTGGTGACCTTGACGACGACGTTCTTGAGGGTGTCGGCGGCGGTGATGTTCAGGCCGTGCTCGGCGTTGACCAGCGACACGAGCGTCTCGATGGTCGGGGTGTCGGGGGTGTCGAGCACCTGGAGCGCGGGCTGTCCCTCGACCGGCCTGGCGGCGGGCGCGGTGGTGACCACGGCCTCGGCGTTGGCGGCGTAGCCGCAGTGGTGGCAGTTGACGAAGGTGTCCTCGCCGGTGGGCGTGGGCGCCAGGAACTCCTCCGACGCCGAGCCGCCCATGGCGCCCGAGGTGGCGAAGCAGATCTTGTAGTCGAGACCGAGGCGGTCGAAGGTGCGGATGTAGGTCTCGCGGTGCTGCTCGTAGGAGCGCTTGAGACCGTCGTCGTCGAGGTCGAAGGAGTAGGAGTCCTTCATCAGGAACTCGCGGCCGCGCAGGATGCCCGCCCTGGGCCTCGCCTCGTCGCGGTACTTCGTCTGGATCTGGTAGAGCGTGACGGGGTAGTCCTTGTAGGAGGAGTACTCGCCCTTCACCATGTCGGTGAACAGCTCCTCATGGGTGGGGCCGAGCAGGTAGTCGCCGCCCTTGCGGTCCTTGAGGCGGAAGAGCGTGTCGCCGTACTCGGTCCAGCGGCCCGTGGACTCGTAGTACTCGCGGGGCAGCAGCGCGGGGAAGAGCACCTCCTGGCCGCCCATGCGGTTCATCTCCTCGCGGACGACGCGGGTGACGTTCTCCAGGACGATCTTGCCGAGCGGGAGCCAGGAGTAGATGCCAGGGGCCACGCGGCGGACGTATCCGGCGCGGACGAGGAGCTTGTGGCTCGGCACTTCCGCGTCCGCCGGGTCGTCCCGCAGGGTGCGAAGCAACAACGACGACATGCGCAGCAACACGGCTACTCCTAGTTAGGGCCCGGATGTGAAGACCTACAGGCTACCGACTTTCGCCCTTCACAGGGCGAGGAGCGCCGCCGCGACGGCTCCCGCGACCACGCAGGCGATCGTGGCGGCGCGCGCCCTGCCCGCCATCGTGCGCCGCAGGGCGAGGACGCCGACCACGGCCAGAGAGCCGATGGCGATGGCGGGGACGGGCCAGAAGCCGATCTCCCAGTCGACCCCGCCAGGAGTGGCGCGGTCGATGACGTCGCCGAGCAGCAGCCCCGAGATGACGCCCGCGGCGAGGTCACCCCACAGGTCGCGCCTGCGGGTGAAGTAGGCGAGCAGCCCGAACACCACCAGCTGGACGAGCAGGAGGTTGACGCCGGCGGCGCTGCCGCCGATGGCCTCGAAGCGCAGGTCGCCGCGCAGCGCGCTGCCCGCTATGGCGGCCACCAGGGTGGAGACCGAGGCGAGGAAGGTGGTCAGCAGCGCCCAGCCGAAGCCCGTCGCCGTCGCGCCGACGACGACCGCCAGCGCGAGGTAGGCGTAGGGGTCGTAGACCCCCAGGCGGAGGCCGGACATGAGCACGCCGAAAGAGCCGACCACCAGTCCCCCGACGAAGGCGGCCAGCACATGGCGCTGGATGCCTCGCTGACGCCGATCATATTCGGCAAAATCAGCGTATTCGATAGCAATCTTCTCCATAGTTCGCTTATCAGACTATGCGGACATACAGGAAAAGTAAATTTGAGTCAACCGATGGTCAGGCTGGAAAATCAAGCAATCGCTTGGTTAAATCAATCGTTGTGAGCCTTCCCGAGCTGCGGGCCGTCGTCCGGTCGTTTCTCGCCGCCCATCCGGACGCGCCGTGGGCGCGTTTCGCCGGCGAACTCGGAATCGCGGGACTCGCCGTTCCCGAGCCTTTCGGCGGAGCGGGATACGGCATGCGAGAACTGGCCGTCGTGTGCGAGGAGATCGGCAGATCACTGTCGTCCCATCCGTTTCTCCAGACCGCCGTGATGGCGGCGGCCGCCACCGACGACCCCGCCCTGCTCAGGGCGATCGCCGAGGGGACGCGCACCGCCACCGTGGTGCTGCCGTCCGAGCACTCGTGCGTCCTGGAGGGCGAGCGGCTGAGCGGAGCCGCCCCCTACGTGCTGGACGCCGAGACCGTGCTCGTCTACGCCGGGGGGCGGCTGGTCGAGGCCGAGCCTTCGGCTCGCGTGCCGTACGAGACCATGGACGCCAGCCGCCCGCTGACCGCGCTGTCCTTCGACCACGTCCGCGTACGGCAGGCCGGCGACGGCGCCGCATGGGAGCGGGTGCGCGACCTGGCGGTCATCGCGCTGGCCGCCGAGCAGGCGGGCGGCGCGGCCAGGTGCCTGGAGGAGGCGACCTCCTACGCCAAGCTGCGCCACCAGTTCGGCCGCCCCATTGGCTCCTTCCAGGCGATCAAGCACAGGCTGGCCGACCTGCTGCTCGTGGTGGAGTCCGCACGGTCGGCGGCGTGGGCGGCGGCGGAGGAGCCGACGAGGGAGAACGCCGCCGTCGCCGGGTCCTACTGCTCGGAGGCCTATCTGAGGGCGGCGGGCGAGAACATCCAGATCCACGGCGGGATCGGCATCACGTGGGAACACGACGCCCACCGCCATTTCAAGCGCGCCTCCTCGGACGCGCAGCTGTTCGGCCCGCCCCGCTCGCACAGGGCGCGGCTGGAGATCGGCTAACCGCCGAGCAGCTCCTCCCACGGCCGCCTGGCGTTGGTGCTGCGGGTGGTGTCGAGCGCCTCGGCCAACCGCCAGAACCCGGGTCGCGCGTCGGCCCTCGACCTGCCGAGCGGGTCGACCGCCTGCAGCTCGAAGCGCACGCCCATCACGTCGAGCACGGCGGAGGAGGGCGTGCCGGGGCCCACCACCGTGACCAGGCTCCCGTCGAAACCGGGATCGCGGACGTGCTCGGCCAGGAGCGTGACCACCTCGGAGGCGTAGGGCCCGTCTCGCCACGAGATGTGCCAGCTGTGGTCGGCGCCGCGCCACCAGGTGAGGTCGCGGCACGACTCGATGAACTCGGCCTCGCTCGCCAGCGCGGCCATCACTCTGCCGAACGCCTCGAACCTGCGGGCGCTGGCCAGTGCGGGCTCGTCGTGAGCCTCTCCGGCGCGACGCAATCTCATGTCTGGGAGCGTGTCATCTTTCGACCGCCTCAGCCCCTGCTTTCGCCGCTTCTCCGCGCTCACGGACACTCACTCTGATCTCCCCGCGCCCTTCCCGCAAGTCCCGGTCTGCTGCTACGCTCAACCAAGCGAGCGCTTGGTTCTCTATCGGGAGGCGTGCATGCGGATCAGCCTGGGATACGAGCTGGAGGTCCGCGGTCGGACCCGCGAGGTCGAACGGCAGGCATTCCAGAACGTGATCGACCAGGTCGTCCTCGGCGACCGTCTGGGGTTCGACACCGCGTGGTTCGTCGAGCACCACTTCACCCGCGGCTTCTCCCACTCCTCCGCGCCCGACCTGGTCCTCGCCGCGATCTCCCAGCGCACCACCCGCATCCACCTCGGACTCGGCGTGGTGCTGCTGCCCTTCCAGTCGCCGATCAGGACCGCGGAGCGCGTGGCCACCCTCGACGTGCTCAGCGGCGGCAGGGTCGAGTTCGGCACCGGACGCGGCGCCTCACCCCTGGAGTACCAGGCCTTCCAGCGGCCGTTCGAGAAGTCGCGCCAGATCTGGGAGGACAGCCTGGAGGCGACACTGGACATCTGGCGGGCCGACGGCGAGCCGATCAGCAGGTCGAACGAGTTCTTCGAGATCCCCGACGTGGCGGTCTACCCGCGGCCCGCCCAGGTGCCCCACCCGCCCGTGTGGGTGGCCTCCACCTCCCTGGAGGGATACCTGGCCGCGGCCAGGCACGGCTACAACCTGCTCGGCATGACGATGCTCAAGGGCGTCGACGACGTGGCCGCCGACATCGCCCGCTACAAGGAGTGCCTCGCCGACAGCGGCTTCGACCCCGCCACCAGGCGGATCGCGCTGATGATCCCGTGGTACGTCGGCGACGCCCGCGACGAGGCCGCCGACGCGGTCCTCTGGTACATCCGCCGCCAGGTCAACCTGGTCACCCCGCCCGACTACTACGACGCCCGCCACGCCACCCACCGGGTGCTCGGCCAGCTCGCCGCGGGCATGCCCCCGGAGGAGGCCATGGCGACCCTCCGCGAGCACCTGATGGTCGTGGTCGACGACGTGGAGGGCTCGCGCAAGGCCGTGGCGCGCATCGCGGAGGCGGGCGCGACCGATCTGATCCTGCAGTGCCAGGTCGGCGGCCTGCGCCACGACCTGGTCTGCGACTCCATGAACGTCTTCATGACCGAGGTGATGCATTGACCTCTCCCCCGCCTGAGGGCGGTGGATCCCGCCGACCGACCGCCACCGACAAGACCAGGAGAGTGAAGTGTCCGTTCGTGCCGCGTTTCCTCCCCGTCCCGAAGGACGGGACCTCCACGCTGTAGGTGATCAGTGAGCCGGTGGCTGACCCGTGACGACCTGGTGCCGGGGAGGGCCACGGGGCTGCTCCACCTGGCGCCCGACGCCTCCTTCGGCTTCCCGCTACGTCCCGAGTTGACGGCGCAGGCGCTGAGGACGGCGGGCGTGGGCGAGCGGGACAGGGTGGTGGTGGCGCTGGCCGAGCCGGCGGGAGGCCTGTGGGCAGCGGCGGCCGCCGAGGTGGCCGAGGCCGCCGCCTCGGTGGGTCCGCGCGGCAGGATGCGGCTGCACCGGGCGCTCCAGGCGGTCGGGGCCACGACGCTGGTCGCCACTCCCACGGGCGCGATGGACTTCCTGGCCAGGCTGCACCTGGAATTCCTCCTTGACCCCCTCGATCTCGGGCTGAGAACCGTCGTCCTGACCGGCGAGATCGCCAGCAAGCGGACACTCGGCCACCTGGCGGCCGAGTTCGACGCCAGGGTGAGCGAGGTCTACTCCAGCCCGTTCTCCGGCGGCGCGCTCGCCTGGCGCGCGGCCGAGGACGACCCGCTGACCCCGCTGGCCGACGGCGCGCTGGGTTTCGGCGCGCTGGCCAAGGACTCCGTGACCGACGGGGGACTCGCCGAACTGGTCGTCACGCACGGCGAGGCCACCATGCGCACCGGACACGTGACGTCCGACGGCAGGCTCGCGCACACCGTCGGCGACCACGTCCTGGTGCGCGGGGTGTGGGTCTCGCTGCCGAGAATCGAGAAGGCGCTGTCGAAGATCGACGGGGTGTCGGGCTGGGAGCTGGCCGTCAGCAGGCAGGGCACGCTCGACGCCGCCACGCTCACCGTGACCTTCGGCAGGGAGAGCCTCGTCAAGAACCCGATGTGGCGCTCACGCATCCAGCAGGCCCTCGCCGCGCTCACCCCGATCTCGATCGCCGTGGAGGTCTCGCCCGACGTGGCCGAGAACTCCTCGCCCGGGGTCGTGACCGACCACCGAGGCCACCACCTCGGCAGGGACCGCGCTCTCGTATAGGAGCACGCCATGCAGTGGGAAACGATCCCCCGGATGCTGCGCGACCAGGCGGAACGCCACCCCGACGCCCCCGTCACCCTCGAGTTCGGCATGGCGGCCCTGCGCGAGCGCGCCCAGACGGTGGCGCGCGCGCTCATCGCCCAGGGCGTGCGTCACGGGGACAGGGTGGCGATCTGGGGACCCAACGACCTGTCGTGGGTGGTCAACGCCTTCGGCGTGTGGGACGCGGGCGCGGTGCTCGTGCCGATCTCCGCCCGCGCCAAGCGGCTCGAGGCCGCCGAGCTGACCCAGAAGACGGGAACGTCGCTGCTGATCAGCGGGGAACGTCTGCCCTCCGTGCGCCCCTTCGAGGAAGCGGGGCGGGCGATGGCGAGCGTGCAGGAGGCGGAGGTCAGGGCGCTCGCCGTACGAGGGGAGGACCTGTGCGAGATCATGTCCACGTCGGGCACGACGGGGACGCCCAAGGGCGTCATGCTCGACCACACGCAGGTCCTGCGCGGCTACTGGGACTGGTCGGAGATCGTCACGCTGCGCGAGGGCGACAGGTATCCGGTGATCGCCCCCTTCGCCCACGGCTTCGGGCTCAACGCCGGGCTGCTGGCGTGCGTGCTGCGCAGGGCGACGATGATGCCGGTCGCGACGTTCAGTCCCGACGCCCTGATGACGCTCATCGAGTCGGGGAAGATCACCGTCCTGGCGGGGCCGCCCACACTCTTCGCCCGGCTCCTGGACGAGCTGGACAGGCGGCCGCACGACGTGTCGTCGCTGAGGGTCGCCATCTGCGGCGCGGCGGCCGTGCCCGCCTCGCTCGTCACCCGCCTGGTCGAGCGCGTCGGGCTCGACCGCATGATCAACGCCTACGGACTCATGGAGGGCACCGTCGTCTCGATGACCAGGCACGACGACCCCGTCGACGTGATCGCGGGCTCGGCGGGCCGGCCGGTGCCGGGCATCGAGGTGAAGATCGTGGACGCGATGGGCAAGGAGGTGCCGCAGGGCGAGCGCGGCGAGATCCTGCAGCGGGGCTACGGCGTGATGCGCGGCTACTGGGACGAGCCCGACAGGACCGCCGAGGTGATCGACGCCGACGGGTGGCTGCACACCGGCGACATCGGCGTGCTCGACCCGGTGGGCAACCTGACGATCGTCGACAGGAAGAAGGAGCTCTACATAGTCAACGGGTTCAATGTCTCGCCCGCGGAGGTCGAGTCGCTCCTGCTCAAAGAGGGGTCGCTGGCGCAGGCGGCGGTGATCGGCGTGCCGGACGACAGGTCGGGCGAGGCCGGCTGGGCCTACGTGGTGCCGAGGGCGGGCGCCGACGTGAGCGAGGAGGGGTTGCGCGCGTGGGCGAAGGCCAACATGGCCGACTACAAGGTGCCCCGGCGGGTCTTCGTCCTCGACGAGCTGCCCGTGAACGTCAACGGCAAGCTGGACAAGATCGCCCTGCGTGAGGCAGCGCGACACGGGTAGGAACTCCAGTGCGCCTTTTCGTCAGGAGCCGCCATGCTGCGCCTGCTGGCCGGGGAGGCCGCGCGCAGGTTCGGGGGGCGCGTAGCGGTCGACTCCGGCACCTCCCGCCTGTCCTTCTCCGAACTTGACCGCCTCTCCGACCAGGTGGCCGCGGGACTCGCCCACCGCGGTACGCGCATCGGCGACGTGGTCGCCCTCGTGCTGCCCGACGGCCCCCAGTTCGCCGTCTGCTACGTGGCCGCCGCCAAGATCGGCGCGGTCGCGGCGGGCGTCGACCCGCGCCATCCCCTGAGGGTGCGCCTGCTCGCCGCGCTCGACCCGATGATCGTCGTCACCATGCCGGGCCTGCTCCCCTCCCTGCCGGGGCTCGACGTCGTGACGCTGCCCGGCAGCGGGTACGGCACGCTGGCGAGGAACGAGGCCCCGCCGCCCCCGCTGCCCCCGGACCCCGGACGGCCCGTCGTGATCACCTACACCTCCGGCAGGACGGGCCCGCCCAAGGCCGCGGTCTTCGGCGAGCGGCAGCTGGAGGCGATCAGGGCGCACGGCGCGGGCGTGAGGTGGGGCAAGGGCGACTCGCGCGTGCTGTGGCATCCGATGGGTCACATGGCGTTCGCGACGCGCCTGCCGGTCTTCCTGCAGACCGGCAGGACCACTCACGTGCTGCCGCGCTGGGACCCCGAGGCGGTGCTGCGCCTGGTGTGCGAGAAGGAGCTGCGGGTGCTCCACGGCACGCCCGCCCAGCTGGCCGCCATCCTGGAGGTCAGCGGCGCGCCGCCGTCGCTGGACCTGGTCCTGTCCAGCGGAGGGCCCGCGGCGCCTGAGCTGATCAGACGGCTGCGGGAGCGGTTCGGGGTGCCCGTGTGCAACCGCTACCTGTGCACGGAGGCCGGCCTCGGCCTCGGCACCCGCCCCGGCGACCCGCCGCAGGACGCGGAGCTCACCGTCGGAAGGCCGCGCACCGGCGTGGACCTGTCCGTCCGCGATCCCGCGGGCCGACCGCTGCCCGTGGGCGCGAAGGGCGACGTGCTGCTGCGCTCCCAGGCGGTCATGAGCGGGTACGTCGGAGACGGCGAGCCTGGAGTGTTCGCCAAGGACGGGTTCGTCAGGACAGGCGACACGGGATTCCTCGACGAGCTTGGCCGCCTGCGTCTGGTAGGTACAGAATCACGGACATAGCGTCGCCACCGAGGAGGCAGCGTGTCGTTGCGCGTGGCAGTCGTCGGATCGGGCCCCGCCGGCATCTACACGGCGGAGGCGCTGGTGAAGCAGTCGGCGGATCCCGTCGATGTGGACGTGCTCGAACGGCTGCCGACGCCGTACGGGCTGGTGCGTTACGGGGTGGCACCCGACCACACCTCGATCAAGTCGATCGCCAACTACCTCAGGAAGGTGCTCGAGCTGCCTCGGGTCCGGTTTCTCGGCGGGGTGACGCTCGGTTCCGAGGTCTCCGTGGAGGACCTGCTCGCCTGCTACGACGCGGTCGTCTACTGCACGGGCGCGATGGTCGACAGGAAGATGGGCATCCCGGGGGAGGACCTGCTGAGCAGCGTCGCCGCGACGGACTTCGTGAACTGGTACTGCGGCCATCCCGACGTCTCGCCCGAGGCGTTCGAGCTCGACAGTCCCGAGGTCGCCGTGATCGGCGTGGGCAACGTGGCCGTGGACGTGGTGCGCGTGCTGGCCAAGACGGCCGAGGATCTGAGGGCCACCGACGTGCCCGACGACGTGCTGGCCCGGCTGGCCGACAGCCAGGTCAAGGCCATCCACATGATCGGGCGGCGCGGCCCCGAGCACGCCAAGTTCACGCTGAAGGAGCTGCGCGAGCTGGGCGAGGTGGCCAACGCGGACGTGTGCGTGCGCCCCGACGAGGCCGTGGTGCTGGGCGGCGACTTCCCGCGCCAGATCAAGGGCAACATCGACGTGCTGCGGTCATGGTCGGAGCGCTCCCCCGTGGGCCGCCCCCGCAGGCTGGACGTGCGCTTCTGGCTGCGCCCCGTGGAGATCCTGGGCACCACCAGGGTGGAGGGCCTGCGCCTGGAGCGGACGAGGCTGTCGGAGGACGGCAGGGTGGTGGGCACGGGCGAGTTCGAGACGCTGCCGGTCGGGATGGTGCTGCGTTCGGTGGGCTACCAGAGCGTGCCGCTGCCCGGTGTGCCGTTCTCCACCGAGACGATGACGGTGCCGAACCTGGCAGGCAGGGTCCGCGACCGCGAGTACGTGGCGGGCTGGCTCAAGCGCGGGCCGACCGGCGTGATCGGGACCAACAAGTCCGATGCCGCCGAGACCGTCCGTACGCTGCTGGCCGACGCTCCTTCGGGCGCCGTCGCCTCGATCGACGAGTTGCTGGCCGCACGTGGCGTCAGGCCCGTCACCTACGAGGACTGGCAGGCCATCGAGGCGGCCGAGGCGGACCTCGCCAGGACGCTCGGCAGGGGTGAGCGGGTCAAGCTGGTCGGGCTCGAGGCGATGCTGGCGGCCTGCGGCCGAATTGCAACATGAGTACCGTTCACCTTTAGCGGACCGGCGGGTTAGGGTCCACCATGCGCCGCTCACTCGCCCTCGTGACCCTCGCCGCTCTCCTCACCGCTCCCCTGCCCGCCGAGGCCTCCCGCACCCCCGGAAAGATCACTGCCGACGGCCGGACCTACCTCACCGACGACGACGGCCGCGTGATCAGGCTGCGCGGCTTCAACGCCGGCAAGTACCCCACCGACAGGGTCACCGAGGACGACGTCAGGGCCATGGCAGGCAAGGGGCTCACGTTCCTCCGGCTGATCGTCCAGTGGCAGTACATCGAGCCGCGGAAGGACGTCTACGACCAGGAGTACCTCGGCTACGTCGACCGCGTCCTCGGCTGGGCCGACAGGTACGGCCTGCACGTCATGATCGACATGCACCAGGACGTCTACGGGCCGAGGTTCGGCGGCCACAACGGCATCCCCGAGTGGGCGACGCGCGACGACGGCCTGCCGTTCGAGCGCAACCCCGGCGACTGGTTCCAGGACTACTTCCAGCCCGCCGTGATGGCCGCCTTCGAGCACCTCTACGAGGACGCCGACCTGCGCGCCGAGCAGGTGGAGATGTGGCAGACGCTGGTCAGGAAGGTCTCCTGGCACCGTTCCCTGCTCGGCTACGACCTCTTCAACGAGCCGTTCGGCAGGTTCCTGGAAGGCGAGGACCTGGTCACGGCCTCGGCCAGGATCGAGCGGACCCAGCTCGCCGACATGTACCGCCGCCTGATCGCGGGCATCAGGGTCCACGACAGGAAGTCATGGATCTTCGTGGAGCCGACGGTGCTGGTCGGCGAGGGCGTTCCGACGCAGCTGCCGAGGTTCGACGACCCGAAGGTGGGCTACGCCCCGCACATGTACTCCACCGGCGTCGAGGCGGGCGGCGACTGGGATCCGTCCAGCGGCTTCATCGAGCGCTACGAGGCGGCCATCGGACTCTACCCCGCCGCCAACCAGATGCCGGTGATCGTCGGCGAGTGGGGGCCGCCCAACAGCCGCCTGCCCGGCAACCGGCGGCTCGTCAGCGGTTCGGTCGCCGCGATGAACCGCTTCTCGACCGGCTGGGCGATGTTCTACTGGTGCAGGTCGGACTCCGGCGGCTACTGCCAGCTCGACGGCGGAGGCCGCACGGCTCCGGGAGCCGAGCCCGCCCTCGGCGCCTACGCGCGCCGCGTCGCGGGGCTGGCGGTCGCCGAGTCCTACGACGCGGCCGCCAGGACGCTCACGCTCACCTACACCACCAGGCGCGGCGTGCACGCGCCGACCGAGATCGCGGTGCCGCGAGAGTTCTTCCCCCGCGGCGTGCGGGTCAAGGTCTCCGGGGTCCGCTCCGCCGTGACGTCGCAGCGCGACGGCCTGCTGAAGGTGGCAGTCGGCGCCCGCCCCGGCACCGCCGTGACCGTGACAGTGAGCCCTCGATAACGTGTGACGATGCGCATCACCGTCGACGGTTTCGAGGACGTCCACCGGGTCCAGCAGGCCCGCTATCCCGTGCTGGAGCCCCGCTGGCAGCCCGTGCACACGATCTACGTTCCCGCCGACCTGTTCTCGTCCTCGACGCCGTCCTCGTGGGGCGGCCAGGCGCTCGATCTGATGAAGGCGCACCTGCCCGACGCCGCGGCCATGGCGGAGGTGTTCGAGCTCCCCGCGGGCCTGGCGGCCGACGTGCACGCGCGCGTGGCCGCCAAGCTCGCCACCGAGCCCGTCGAGGACCTGCGCGTCGACTTCGAGGACGGGTACGGCGTGCGGCCCGACGCCGAGGACGGCGACGCGGTCGCGGCCGCCTCGGCGCTGGCCCGCCTGCACGCCGAAGGCGGTCTGCCACGCAGGTGGGGGCTCAGGGTCAAGTCGTTCGCCGACGGCGACCCCGGCCGTTCGGTCCGCACGCTGGAGCTGTTCCTCACCGAGGTGGTCACGCGGGCCGGCGCGCTGCCGCCGGGCTTCACGCTCACCTTCCCCAAGGTGCTGATGGAGGAGTACCTGGGACAGTTCTGCGAGGTGCTGGCCGCGCTGGAGAGTCGGCTCGCCCTGCCCTCGCCGGTGCGGTTCGAGATCCAGGTCGAGGCGCCGCAGACCGTCATGTTCCTGCGCGCCGACCTGGCCGAGTCGCTCGGCGGCCGGCTCGCGGCGGCGCACTTCGGCGTGTTCGACTACACCGCGGCGCTCGGCCTGCCGCCGCACGAGCAGCGGCTCGACCATCCCGCCTGCGACCACGCCCGCCACGTCATGCAGACCGCGTTCGCAGGGACGGGCGTCGAGCTGTCGGACGGGTCGCTGGCCGCCTCGCCCGCCTCCGCCTCGACGGAGGACGTGCACGCGCTGTGGCGCAGGCACGCCGCCCTGGTCAGGCACTCGCTGTCGCACGGCTTCTACCAGGGGTGGGACATGCATCCCTCGCACCTGGTGTCGCGCTTCGCCACCGTCTACGCCTTCCATCTGGCGCACTACGACGCCCACGCGGCCAGGGTGCGGGCGTGGGAGGAGCGGAGGGCGGCCGACGGCGGCGTGCTGGACGAGCCGGCCACGATCAAGACGCTCGTGGCCGCGCTGCACAGGGCCGACTCGGCCCTCAGCCCGGCCTCCCCGAAGGCGTAGCGGGTCCCGAAGGTGTAGCGGGTCCCGAAGGCGTAGCGGCTAGATGTCGCGGTCGATCAGCGCGCGCCACTGGGCGACGAGATGGGGGTCCACGGGGGCGGTCCACGCCGAGCGGACGGCGCTGCCCACGTGGAAGGCGCGCACGCCGTAGTCGAGCAGCGTCGGGATGTGGCGCAGCTTGAGCCCGCCGCCGGCGAGGATCAGTCCGGCGTCGCCCGCCTCGGCGCGCGCCCGCAGCACGGGGAGCCCCTCGGTGACGCCCGCGGGCGAGCCCGAGGTCAGCACCGTCGCCAGGTTGGGCAGCAGCCGGACCGCCCGCCACGAGGCCTGCACGTCCGCGGCGTGGTCGACGGCCCGGTGGAACGTCCACGGCAACGGCGAGACCGCGTGGATGAGCGTCTGCGTCGCCTCCAGGTCCACGACGCCCTCGGAGGTGAGGAAGCCGAACACGAACCCCGCCGCGCCCGCCTCTGCCAGCTCCTTCACCGCGGAGACCAGCTTGTCGAGCGACTCGGGGGTGAAGTTCGCGTCGGCGCGCAGCATGACCATCTGCGGTAGCGCGCACTCTCGCGCGATCGAGGCGACCGTCTCCGTCGCAGGGGTGAGGCCGTCGGCGGCCATGTCGGCGACGACCTCGACACGGTCGGCGCCGCCCTCTTCCGCGGCCACGGCGTCACGCGCGTCGAGCGCGATCACCTCAAGCAAGGATCCGGTCATGAAAAAGAGGTTATCGCCTAATCTGCCCTCCTCTCGGCATGGAGGAGGGCAGTGGTCATTTCTGACAATTCATGTCAGGCCAGGTCAGACGTCGACAAGATCGAGCGTGCGGAACAGACCCTCCGCGACGCAGGTGCGCACCTCGGCGGGGCGCTGGAACAGCGCGCCTGAGGCCCGGTGCGGCAGGTCGACCGTGCGGAGATGGCGGAATCCGCGGCGCCGGTAGTACTGCTGGAGCCGCGGGTTGTCTTTCGAGCAGTCGAGCCGCAGCCAGTCGAGACCCGAGGCGGCGACGGCGCCACCCGCCCAGTCGAGCAGCGCGTCTCCGAGGCCCGTGCCCGCGGCCGCGCGGGAGACGGCCAGCTTGTGGACGTAGAGGGCCGAGGCGGGCTCGTCGGCCTGCGCCCAGAACTCGGCGTCGGCGTGACCGTCGAGCGCGATGGTCGCGACGGTCTCACCGAAGTGGCCTTCGAGCAGGTAGAGGACCTGTTCCTCGATCAGCGGGACGATCCGCTCGGGGCCGAAGCCGCCGCGCGGCCACTGCCGGACGCCTTGGAGATGGAGCCATTCGGCGGTGTCGGCGAGGAGGGTGAGGACGCCGGGGAGGTCGTCGGGTACGGCCCGCCGGAGGGTCAGCGGGGGAAGGAGGATGTTGGAGTGCATGTTTCTGCCCTTCGTTCCGATGGGTGACGGAGTGAACACGGAACGTGTCCGCTCGGTGGCACACGGCTTTCATGGCGATATTTCAGGGAAAAATGCAATTTGGGGGAGTATGCACAACTCCACCGTGCCCAGCGCGGAAGAGTGACCCGCGCCGCACGGACGGGATCACCCCCAAGCGAGCCTGGTCTAGCGGAGACCCAGCTCGTATCGGATCAAGTGCTTGTCCGCCGGGAGCACCGACACCGCCACACGCACGGGCGTGTCGGCGCGGTCGTAGCCCACCCTGATGTAGACGACGACCGGGGTCCCCAGCTCCAGCTGGAGGCGCTCGGCCTCCTCCTGGTTCGGCATCCGCGCCATGATGTCGTCGACCACCCTCACCTGTCCGTGGCCGAGCTCTTCGAGCACCCTGTTCGCCCCGCGGGCGATGTCCCCGGGCCTGGCGATCTCCGAGGTCTGCACCAGGGCCAGCGGGAAGTAGGAGTCGTTGGTGTTGTACGGCTGGCCGTCGACGAACCGCAGCCTGCGCCTGACGACCGCCAGGTCGGTGTCGCCCAGCTCCAGACGGCTGGCGATCTCCTCGACCGGACTGACGATCTGCACCTCGATCGTCTGGCTCGGCTCGCGACCCTCCTGTGAGACGGCGTACGCGAATGCCTCCCGCACCTCACCGCGCGGCTGCGGAGCGAGCTCTCGCTGCGGATACATCAGCAACGGCCGGCGATCCCGCACGACCGTGCCGCGCCGGGGGGCACGCGTGACCAGACCCTCGTTCACCAGCTCGCCGAGGGCCAACCTGACGGTATTGCGGCTTACTCCGTATTTGTCCTGAAGATGGGCTTCTGTGGGCAATTGCGCCCCGGGGCCGAGGTCGCCGGAGTAGATGGCCCTTCGCAGATCCGAAGCCACCTGCTGGTACAGCGACGACCGAGCCACTTTCACCCCTTTTGTTCCAACAATTTAGACGATCTGGTTCTAGCTAGCTACAACCCCTTGACCGGAGCGCCTTGACAGCCGCATCATCCATTCGTTGGTACAAATCCATCGAAAGGTCGGGCGAGGGGGGTGACGGCCGGTGTTACCGGTCCGCGCGGGTACGCCGTACCTGCCCTGGCACGACCCCCGCGAGGCAACACGTTTACTGCGTTACGCGTTGCATCGCCAGGGGTTCACCCACACCTACCAGAGCAATGGGAACGGCATGTCGGTGTTATCCGTACTGACCGAGTTGACCGTGTGGTGCAGGGACGGCTCGTTCGAATGGAACGAGGAGGGAGAGACCGTCACCCACCCGATCGACGACCCGGTAGGAGCGGCACTCCGCATCGCCGAGCACTACCGCCACCCAACTTCAGACGGTCACTCCCCCACCCGCTCCGTGCGCGAGCACTCGGCGTAGGACCCCATCCCTCGCCGGGGTCCTGGGTCGACGCGCACGGTACGGAGACGCGTCCTGGCGGGTCCCCCACGCCCGCCAGGGCGCGTTCTCTTTGCCGACCATCCCGCCGCCTGGTCAGGCGGTCCACTCGATCAGCGGCTCGCCGGTGAGGAGCGCCCGCACCCGCTGTCCCCGCCGCGGCTCGCCCTCGCCCCGCCAGGTGCCGTACAGCACGCAACCCGGTGCCTCGGCCAGCCGCACCCGCACCACCGTGTAGGGCGCCGGCGCCCGCCAGTGGCTGACGATCCAGCTCTCCACCAGCCCTTCGGGCACGAGCGGCGCCCACGACCACCCCTCGGTACGGCAGCCCGCGCAGAACGCCCTGGCGGGAAACCTGAGCAGCCCGCACGAGGAGCACCGCTGGACCGCGAGCACCCCCTTGGCCACCAGCTGCCACCACTCGGCCGAGTCCCTGTCCACCCGCTCACCCCTTCCGCAGGATCAGCGCCGAGGTGGCCGGCAGGATGTGGCCTGGCTGGGCCGTGGACAGCGCCACCTCGGCCCCGCGCACCTGCCGCTCGCCCGCGTCACCCCGCAGCTGGGAGACGGCCTCGGCGATGTGGTTGAGCCCGTGCACGTATCCCTCGGACAGGAATCCGCCGTGGGTGTTGACCGGCGGCCCCTCTCCCGAGGCGGCGTAGGGGCCGCCCTCGCCCTTGGCGCAGAATCCGTAGTCCTCCAGCTGGACGATCACCGAGTAGGTGAAGCAGTCGTAGAGCTCGGCCACGTCGACGTCGCCCGGGCCCACGCCTGCCATGCCGTACAGGCGGGGGGCCAGGGCGGCGGCGGCGGTCACGGTCGGTTCGCCGGGGGCGAGGAAGGAGTCGCCGCCTCCCCATGCGGCGCCGGAGATCAGCACCGGCCGCCTGCGCAGGTCGCGGGCGCGCTCGGCGGTGGTGACGACCACCGCGCACGCGCCGTCGGTCTCCAGGCAGCAGTCCAGCAGGCGCAGCGGCTCGGCGATCGGGCGGCTGGCGAGGTAGTCGTCGAGGGTGATGGGGGTGCGCATCAGCGCGCGGGGGTTGGCCACGGCGTGGGCTCGCTGCCTGACCGCCACGTGCCCGAAGTGCTCGGGCCTGGTGCCGTACTCGAGCATGTGGGCGCGGGCGTACATCGCGAACTGCTGCACGGGCGCGCCGTAGCCGTAAGGGGCGAGGTACTGCGTCTCGGGGCTGGGGTTCGGCGCCGTCCCCATGCGGAACTCGGACCTGGCGTTGATCGCCCGGTAGCAGACCACCGTCTCCGCGATGCCCGCCGCCACCGCCAGCGCCGCCTGGCCGACGACGGCGTGCGAGACGCTGCCGCCGCCGAAGTGGTCGAGGTGCCAGGTGGGCGCGGTGATCCCGAGCGCGGGGCCGACCACGGAGGGCGCGGCGGAGTCGCCCACCCTGTGGGTGGCCAGGCCGTCCACGTCGCCGGCGGTGAGGCCCGCGTCCTCGAGCGCGGCGAGCACGGCCCTGCAGGCCAGGGTCAGCGTGCTGACGCCCGAGTCCTTGGAGAACGGCGTGTACCCGACTCCCGCGATCGCGGCCGCATCTCTGAAATCAAGCAAGCGCTTGGCCACGTGCTCGACGCTATGCCGCGCACGAAACGGCTGTCAACGCGTTGACAGGCTTTCGGGGAGACGCCTACCGTCCAAGCAAGCGCTTGGTAAGATACAGTGGTGGACGAGGAGGCGCCCATGAGCACACACGCTGCCCGGCTGATCGCGCCGGACGGCTGTGACGGCAGGCCGCATGGCGCGCCGTACCAGCACGGCACCACCAACGGGAACACCCCCATCGCAAGCACCTCCGTGGGAGGGCCAAACGGGGCCGCCAAGCACTTCAGGTCGGTGCTGAGCAGGTTCGCCACCGGCGTCGTCGCCATCACCGCCCTCGATCCCGAGAGCGGCAGGCCGAGCGGCCTCGCGGCCAACTCCTTCACCTCCGTCTCACTCGACCCGCCGCTGGTCGCCTTCTGCGTGGCGCACACCAGCACCAGCTGGCCCAGGCTCCGCGCGGCCAGGACGCTGACCGTCAACGTGCTCGCCGAGCACCAGCAGCCGGTGTGCGCGCAGCTCGCGACCAAGGGCGGCGACAAGTTCGCGGGCCTCTCCTGGACCCGCTCCCCCGGCGGCAACCCCTTACTCGAAGGCGCGCTGGCCTGGCTGGAGTGCTCGGTCGAGGCCGAGCACCCCGCGGGTGACCACGTGATCGTCGTGGCCAGGGTCCACCAGCTCGACACCCACGCCGACGGAGGCCCGCTGCTGTTCTTCCGCGGCGGCTACGGGCGATTCGCCTCATGACGCTCAGGCAGGAGGCCAGGGACTGGCTGGAGTCGGCGCTCTCGGCCGAGTTCGCCCACGCCCGAGGGCTCGGCGGTCCGGGCCGCGAGCACGAGGGCCACGACGTACGGCACGCGTGGGAACGCCACCTCGGCAGGGCGGGCTGGACGTGCCTGGCCTGGCCCAAGGAGTACGGCGGGCGCGAAGCCTCCCTCGAGGACCAGGTCGCCTTCCACGAGGAGTACGCCAGGGCCGACGCCCCCGCCAGGGTCGGCCACATCGGCGAGGGGCTGATCGGCCCCACGATCCTCGACTTCGGGTCGCGGGAGCAGAAGGACCGCTTCCTGCCCCCGATCCAGCGCGGCGACGAGCTGTGGTGCCAGGGCTACTCCGAGCCCGAGGCGGGCTCCGACCTGGCCAACGTCCAGACGAGGGCGGTGCTCGACGGCGGCGAGTGGGTCGTCACGGGTCAGAAGGTCTGGACGTCGCTCGCGCACGTGGCCGACTGGTGCTTCGTGCTGTGCCGTACCGAGCAGGGCTCCGCGCGGCACCACGGGCTGTCGTACCTGCTGGTCCCGATGCGGCAGGACGGTGTCGAGGTTCGCCCGATCAGGCAGCTCACCGGCACCGCCGAGTTCAACGAGGTCTTCTTCGACGGCGCCAGGACCGCGAAGGGCAACATCCTGGGCGCGCCGGGTGAGGGCTGGCGGGTGGCGATGGCCACGCTCGGCTACGAGCGCGGCGTCTCCACCCTCGGCCAGCAGATCGGCTTCCAGCGTGAGCTGGCCAAGGTCGTCGAGGCGGCGCGGCGGACCGGCGCGCTGGACGATCCGCTGATCAGGGACGAGCTCGCCCGGTCGTGGCTGGAGTTGCGGATCATGCGCTTCAACGCGCTGCGCCCCGACGCCGAGCCGTCGATCGCCAAGCTCTACTGGTCGCAGTGGCACCAGCGCCTGGGTGAGCTGGCCCAGGCGGTGCTGGGCAAGGAGGGCCTGGTGGGCGAGCTCGGCGACCTGCAGCGCCTCTACCTGTTCAGCCGCGCCGACACCATCTACGCGGGGTCGAGCGAGATCCAGCGCACCATCATCGCCGAACGCACCCTGGGGCTGCCCAAGTGAAGTCACACGGCCTGCTCGAAGGAAAGGTCACGCTGGTCACCGCCGCGGCGGGCACCGGCATCGGGTACGCCACCGCCAGGCGCTGCGCGGAGGAGGGGGCGATCGTCGTCATCTCCGACCGGCACGAGCGGCGGCTGCGGGAGGCGGCCGAGGCGCTGACCGAGCACGCGGGCGCCGAGCCGCTGGCCGTACCGTGCGATGTCACCTCGGAGGCGCAGGTGCGCGCGCTGTTCGAGGCGACGGTGGAGGCTCACGGGCGGCTGGACGTGCTCGTCAACAACGCGGGGCTCGGCGGCACCGCCGAGCTGGCCGTGATGACCGACGAGCAGTGGCACGCGGTGCTCGACGTGACGCTGACGGGCACGATGCGCTGCACGCGCGCGGCGCTGCGGCACATGATGCCGCAGGGCTTCGGCGTGGTCGTCAACAACGCCTCGGTGGTGGGCTGGAGGGCGCAGCGCGGCCAGTCGCACTACGCCGCGGCCAAGGCGGGAGTGATGGCGCTGACCAGGTGCGCGGCCGTGGAGGCCGCCGAGCACGGGATCAGGGTCAACGCGGTCGCGCCCTCACTGGCCATGCATCCGTTCCTGAGCAGGGTCACCACGGAGGAGGTGCTGGCCGAGCTGGTGGACAGGGAGGCGTTCGGCAGGGCGGCGGAACCGTGGGAGGTGGCCAACGTGATCGTCTTCCTCGCGAGCGAGTACTCCGGCTACATGACGGGAGAGGTGGTCTCGGTTTCGAGCCAGCGCGCCTGATATCTTGCCTCGCATGTTATCGTGAAGGCATGAATATGACAGAGCCCATGTTCCTGGCTCTGACGGCGCTTCTCGACGAGCCCCGCCACGGCTACGGCATCGTGCAGGAAGTGGAACGGCTGTCCGAAGGCAAGGTGCAGCTCAAGATCGGCACTCTGTACGGCGTGCTCGACAGGCTCGCCTCCGACGGCCTCGTCGAGCTCGATCACGAAGAGGTCCAGTCGGGGCGGCTGCGCCGCTACTACCGCCTCACCGACGCGGGCGAGGACGCGCTCCAGGCGGAGGTCGCCAGGCTGACCGGCACCCTCCAGGCCGCCACCGAACGGCTCAGCGCCCGCGGGCGCTCCTTCACCGCACGACCCTCGATCGCCGGAGGTTCCGCATGACCCTGCTGGAGCAGCGCTACCGCTTCGTGCTCAGGATGCTGCCCGCGTCCTACCGGGCCAAGCGCGAAGAGGAGATGGTCGACGCCTTCCTCGACAGCACCGGGCAGGTCCGCGACGAGGACAACGCCCGGCCGACGTGGCGCGAGGTCGCCTCCGTGGCCGCGCTGGCGATCCGGGTGAGGGCGGGCGGGCCCGGCGCCGCCCCCCGCTACCGGGAGATGGGAGACGCGGTCAGGCTGGTCGCCCTGCTCGGCCTGGGCTACCACGCCGTCCTGGGCTGGGAGGGCCTCATCAGCACGCTGTTCTCCTTCGGCATCGTGGGCGACCTCGACCCCGAGTACGTGATCACCGATCCGGCCGGGCAGGCGTGGGGGCTCGTGTCCGCGGCCGCGGATCTGGTGGGGGTCGCGGCCTTCGCCTCGCTCGCACTGGGCCGGGTGCGCGCGGCCAGGATCCTCACCTGGCTGAGCCTGCTGTATATCGCGGTCATGACCGGGATGGGTCTGTTCATGTGGGAGCGGACGATCACCGAGCAGGTGCTCTACCTGCTGGTCATGGCGACGCCCGGCGTGGCGCTGCTGATCGGCTACCACAACGACGCGCCGGTGCGCCGCTCGCCGCTGCTCGCGGTGCTTCCGCTGGGATTGACTGCCCTGCACGTCGCTGTCGGTTTCGCCACCACTCAGCGCCTGGCCTTCTACAACGGCGACGATCTGACCTGGATAGCCGCGTGGACCGACCTGTCCGGTCTGAGCGCGATCGCGATCGGGGTGGCCGGCGTGCACTGCCTCGTCCGGCGGGCCTCACCGCCTGCCTGGGGTCTGGCCCTGGCCGTGGTCGCGATGCTGCAGGGCGTGATGCGGGCGCCCTCGCTGCCCCTGGACGCCGAGAGCTTCGCCACGCAGCCGCTGGGGACCACGATGATCGCCCAGTTCGCGGCACTGCTGGTGCTGGCCGCCGCGCTCGCCGTCGTGAGCGTCAGGTCGCTGCCGCGCCCCACCTAGCCTGAGGGGGCGCGCGGGCCTACTGTGAGCTATGGCGACACAGAGCCGCGCGTCACACCTCCTCGAGGTCCTGACCACCGAGTTCGGCCCCTCCATCGAACGTGACCCCGCCGCGTTCCTGCGCAAGTTCAGGAAGATGGCGGGGTCGGCGTTCGCGTTCTACCGCGGCAGCGCGGCCGTCTTCTACGCCGACATGACGGGCGGCTTCGCCGACGACTCCTACCTCGACGGGCCGACAGGCCGGGTGTGGATCCACGGCGACCTGCACGCGGAGAACTTCGGCACCTACATGAACGCCTCGGGCGTCCTCGTCTTCAACGTCAACGACTTCGACGAGGCCTACGTCGGGCCCTACACCTGGGACCTGAAGCGCTTCGCGGCCAGCGTCGCCCTCCTCGGGTACGGCAAGGCCCTGTCCGACGAGGCGATCTCCCGCCTGGTCAGCGACTTCGGCGCCGCCTACCTGACCGAGCTGTCCGCCATCGCCAAGGGCGGCGACGACGCGATCGGCTCGCTGACGCTGAACACCACCAAGGGCGTGCTCCACCGGGTGCTGCTGTCGGCGCGGCTGCGCACCCGCGTGGCCATGCTCGAGGTCGAGACCGTGATCGACGACTACGACCGGCGTTTCGCGCTGATCGAAGGGCGCGAAGCGGTCTCGGAGCAGACCAGGGCGGCGGTGCTGGCCGCCTTCGCCGACTACCTCGCCACGCTGCCCGGCCACACCAACCCCGTCGAGCACGTGATCAAGGACGTGGCGCTGCGCAAGGGCGTGGGCATCGGCTCGGCGGGACTGCCCTCCTACAACCTGCTGCTGGAGGGCCACACGCAGGCGCTGGAGAACGACGTCATCCTCTACATGAAGCAGGCCCAGGTGCCGGCCGTGGCCAGGCACATCCACGACGAGAAGGTCTCGGCCTACTTCCGGCACCAGGGGCACAGGACCGCCGAGTCGCAGCGGGCCCTGCAGGCCTACGCCGATCCGTGGCTCGGCTACACCACGCTCGACGGGATCGGGCAACTGGTGGCCGAGGTCTCGCCGTACTCGGCCGATCTCGACTGGGACGACGTCAACGAGCCCCGCGAGCTGCTCTCGATCGTGGGCGACCTCGGGCGCGCGGTGGCGCGGATGCACTCGGTCGCCGACGACGAGTCCGCGCACGACCTGGTCGACTTCTCGACCGAGGAGGCGATCGTGGCCGTCATCGACGGGGACTCGGCCGGGTTCCTCCGGATGCTGGTGGACTTCGCCCACGCCTACGGCGCGCAGGCACGCCAGGACCACCAGACCTTCGTCGACCTGTTCAGGAACGGCAGGATCCCAGGGCTCTAGAAACCGACCGGTTGGTATGGCATGCTTCCAGAACATGACTCTGTTCTCGGTGGAAGGCAAGAAGGTCGTCGTCACCGGCGGCTCCAGAGGCATCGGACGGATGATCGCGGCAGGGTTCGTCGCGGCAGGGGCCACGGTTCACATCTCCGCGCGCAAGACGGCCGAGGTCGAGAAGGCCGCCGCCGAGTTGGGCTGCGTAGCGGTGCCCGCCGACCTGTCGACCCCCGAGGGCGTCGCCGCACTGGCCGAAGCGGTCGACGGTCCGCTGCACGTACTGGTCAACAACGCGGGCGCGACCTGGGGCGCGCCGCTCGAGGAGTATCCGGAGCACGCCTTCGACAAGCTGTGGGGCATCAACGTGAAGGGTGTCTTCTACCTGACGCAGCGCCTCCTTCCCCACCTGCGGGCCGCGGCGAGCGCCGACGACCCGGCCAGAGTGATCAACATCGGCTCCGTCGACGGCATCAGGGTGCCCGCGATGGAGAACTACGCCTACTCCGCGGCGAAGGCGGGCGTCCACATGCTGACCAGGCACCTGGCCAGGCAACTGGCGCCCGAGCACATCACGGTCAACGCGATCGCGCCGGGCCCGTTCGAGTCGAAGATGATGGCCTTCGCCCTGGACGATCCCGCCACCCGCGAGATGGTCGCCGCCGGTGTGCCGCTGGGCAGGATCGGCCGCCCCGACGACATGGCCGGAGCGGCGATCTTCCTGTCCTCGCGGGCGGGCGCCTACCTGACCGGCACGGTGATCCCGGTGGACGGCGGGATCACCGCCTGAGCCTAGAGACGGGCGAACCAGTCGAGAGGGAAGGGCGGCTGGGCGAGCGGGGCGACGGCCAGACGCATCAGCGTGAGCGGGTTGTCGTCACCCGCGATGCGGTTGGCGTCCAGCTCGCCGCAGAAGGTGCAGCGATGGATGATCTGCCATTCGCCGCCCTGTCTCACGTGGATGGCGATGGGCGCCATCCCCGCCGCGCAGTCGGCGGCGCGGTCGCCCGGGGTCCTGTCGACATGACGGGACCACAGGCAGGTGGGGCAGTGGTTGCGGTGGCGGGTGCCGGGGGCGTCCATGGGGACGTCGAGCCGGCAGTTGACGCAGCGGAACGAACTCTTACGAGGCAACGGAGTAGCGCTTTCGTGACGTTGAGGACGGGACATCTGTGCCGTCGCTCACCGCCATGCGGAGTCAGCCCCGCCGGCCGCTCCGGCGAGAAGGTGAGTCCGCTCGAGGGCGCGCGACGGCGACCTCGGTGCCCGCGGGCATCAACATCCCCCCTCGCGTCCGCTCGTGTGCCTGCTCGTCATCGGCAGTCAACCAATCCGCCGCCGCACCTCGCAACGGGTTTTCCGCGCGTCAGAGCAGCTCGGTGAGCGCCCTCGCAAGGTTGGCCGCCGCCCCTTCGGCGTAGCGCAGGAACAGGTAGGGCTCGGTGACCTCCAGCTCCATGAGCGCAGGGCTGCCGTCGGGGAGCCTGATGAGGTCGACCCTGGCGTAGAGGAGCTCGCCCTGCACCGCCGCGAGCACCTTCTCGGCGAGCTCGACCTGGTCGTCGGCAGGCGTGCGCGGCTCGGCACGGGAGTTGTCGGCGAGGCTCTGCCCGCCGGCGAGCATCGCGTTGCGCCGGACGGCGTGGCTGAAGGTCCTGTTGAAGTAGAGCAGTGACGTCTCGCCCTCGGCCTCGACCATGTCGAGGTACGGCTGGACCATCGGCGTGCGCCCCGAGGCCTCCAGCGCCTGCGCGTGCGCCTGCGCGACCGCCCTGTCGGTGGTCCTGATCGTGTCGCGCGCCCCCGCCGAGACCGTCGGCTTGACGACGTACTCGCTCCACTGCGGCATGCCGTCCGCCGACCAGTGCGTCGGCACGGTCGGCACGCCCAGCTCACGCAGGTAGGCCTTGTCGGTATTGGTCTCCAGGACCGCAGCCGGGTTGAGCAACCTGGTCACACCCGCCGTCGCCCTGGCCCATGCCAGGAACTCCTCGCGCCTGTCCAGGTAGTCCCACACCGAGCGCACGACGGCCGCGTCGAACGCGCTCCAGTCGGCCTCGGGATCGTCCCAGCGCACGGCCTGCCCGTCGATGCCCGCGGCACGCCACGCGGCGATGACGAGGTCACGCTCGTCGTCCCGGGAGTCGTCATCACCAAATGTCACATATGCACAGATAGTCACCCGAGGGATAGTACGCGGTAGGAAAACCGGCGCGAGCCGGGCCGTCGCCGACCCGGCTCGCACGCTTTCGGGGCCGGCTAGTCGACCCAGACCCTGATGCCCACACCGCTGCCGTTGGTGGCGGTGGCGGCGTTGCCGTTGATGTTGTTGACGTTGGTCGCGCGACGCGTGCCGATGTTGCCCGCATACACGTTGCCGAAGTTGTTGCCCGACTGCGACGCCTCGTGGTTGTGACTGCCGTTGCGGATGTAGGTGTCGGCGCTGGCAGGAGCACTCATGAGGGTGGCGCCGGCGGCCGCGACGACGATCCCGGTGACGCAGAGCTTCTTGAGCATGTCGACTTCCTTCCAGTTCAGGGGATGATGGAACGTTCCATTAGGCATGAGGAAGACGTGCCGCCTAGTAGAAGATGTATGTCACCGTGATGCTGCCGTCGGTGGCGGTGTTGGCGATACCGTTGATGTTGTTGACGTTGGTGGAATCGCTGCCGCCGTGATTGAAGGCCGCGACGTTCCCGAAGTTGTTGCCGGACTGCCAGGAGTCGCTGTTGCGGCTCCAGTTGCTGGTCCAGGTATCGGCGTGTGCGGGGGCCGCCAGCAGCGTGACGCCCGTGGCCGCTGCCAGAACGGCACCGGTTGCGCACAGCTTCTTGATCACTTCAGCTCCTTCGCCAGTGGGGGTCGTGGACCGATGCGCACCTTGGGCCCATGGTGCGCGACTGTCCGTTTGACTCCGCTTGACCGGGTGAGGTCAAAGCCAAAGCGATCATATAGCTGAGTGCATTCGATGTGTAGCTCTTAGTAATCAGAAGATTATTCTGTGGCAGACTCCTCGCCGCTCAGGCTTCTCCACCGGACGGCGGCCTCACGATCCGTAGACCGGCTCGGGCTCGGGTGCCCGCTCGAGCAGGGCGGTGACCGCCTCGCCCACCTCGGCGGGATCCCAGCGGCGACCCCCGTCCACGGCGGGTCCATGGCGCCAGCCGGTGGCAAGCCCGATCCTCCCGCCCTCCACCTCGAAGACCCGCCCCGTGACATGCCCGGAGCCGACGGAGCCGAGCCAGGTCACCAGCGGCGCGACGTTCGCCGGGTCCATGGGGTCGAAGCCCGCCTCCGGCCTCGTCATGGTGGCGGCGAACACCTCCTCGGTCATCCTCGTCCTGGCCGCGGGGGCGATGGCGTTGACGGTCACCCCGTAACGGCCGAGTTCCGCCGCGGCGACCTGGGTGAGCGTCGCGATGCCGCCCTTGGCCGCGGCGTAGTTGCCCTGCCCGACGCTGCCGAGCAGGCCCGCGCCCGACGAGGTGTTGACGACGCGGCCTTCCACCCGCTCGCCCGCCTTCGCCCGCTCCCTCCAGTGCGCGGCGGCGTGCCGCAAGGGGAGGAAGTGGCCCTTCAGGTGGACCCTGATCACCTCGTCCCACTCGTGCTCGGTCATCGAGACGAGCATGCGGTCACGCAGGAAGCCCGCGTTGCTGACCAGGACGTCCAGCCGGCCGTACGCGCTGACCGCCATCTTGACGAGCCTGGCGGCGCCGTCCCAGTCGGCCACGTCGTCGCAGTTGGCCACCGCCTGGCCGCCCGACTCGCGGATCTCCTCCACCACGTCGAGGGCGGGCGCGCCCGACCTGCCGCCGCCGTCGCGCCCGGTGCCCAGGTCGTTGACGACGACCTTGGCACCCTGCCTGGCGAACTCCAGCGCGTGCTCCCTGCCGATGCCGCGCCCCGCGCCCGTCACGATGACGACCCGGTCTTCACAGATCCTCGCCACACGCCCTCCTTGGTTATCGGGAGATTTCATCAGATGCGAGCCATTTCCAGGCAGGGGTCTCGCCGCCTCCGTGCACGAGAACCTGCGCGCCCGTGACGTAGCGGGAGGCCGCCAGCCACAGGCAGACCTCGCCGACGTCGTCCGGCTCGGCCATCCGCCCCGCGGGGATGGTCGCGTTGATGACGTCGATCCTGTCGTTGTAGTGCTCGGCGGCGTTCTCCGTCCTGGCCAGGCCGACCACGACCGTGTTCACCCTGACATCGGGAGCCCACTCGGCGGCCAGGCACGCGGCGAGGTGGTGCAGGCCCGCCTTGGCCGCGCCATAAGCGGAGGTGCCGGGGGACGGGCGGGTGCCGCTGGTGCTGCCGATCATGAGCACCGCTCCGCCCGCGGCGGCGAGCAGAGGGTGCGCGCGCTGGGCGACCAGGAGCGGCGCCGTCAGGTTCAGCTCGATGACGCGTGCGTGCAGGCGGGACGAGGTGCCCGCGACCATCGCGTACGGCGCGCCGCCCGCGTTGTTGACCACCACGTCGAGCCGGTCGAGCCCGCCGAACAGCCGCTCCAGGTCGCCGGGCTCTCGCACGTCCGCCTGGACGAACCGGGCGCCAGGCCCGAGATCCGGCGCTCCCGCGGGAGGGGTCCTGGCGCAGACGATCACGTCGGCTCCCGCGGCGGCGAAGGCGCGGGCGATCCCCAGCCCGAGGCCCTTGGTTCCGCCGGTCACCAGGACCACCTTGCCGGTGTAGTCGTAGGAGATCACGGATGCTACGGTACCAAGCAAGCGTTAGGTAACGACAGGAGCGTCATGGGAATCACGCTGCGGGCGGGACCGATCGCCGAGGTGGTCGTCGACGTCCCCCCTGTCAACGCGCTGCGGGTGCGGGACTGGCACGACCTCGCGCAGGCCGTCCAGGCCGCGGGGCAGGACCCCGGGACCAGGGTCGTGGTGCTGAGAGCGGAGGGCCGCGGGTTCAACGCGGGCGTGGACATCAGGGAGATGCAGGAAGACGAAGGTCACGCCGCGCTCGTGGGCGCCAACCGGGGGTGCTACCGGGCGTTCGCGGCCGTCTACGACTGCGAGGTGCCGGTGATCGCGGCCGTGCACGGCTTCTGCCTGGGCGGCGGCGTCGGCCTGGCGGGCAACGCCGACATCGTGCTCGCCAGCGAGGACGCCTACTTCGGACTGCCCGAGGTGGACAGGGGCGCGCTCGGCGCGGCCACCCACCTGGCCAGGCTCGTGCCGCAGCACCTCATGCGCGCGATGGTCTACACGTGCAGGAACGTCACCGCGCACGAGCTGCACGCGTTCGGCTCGGTGCTGCACGTGACGCCGCGCGACGAACTGCGCGCCACGGCCATGGAGGTGGCAGGACGGATCGCCGACAAGGACCCCTACGTGATCCGCCGCGCCAAGGAGTCGCTCAACGGCATCGACCCGGTCGACGTCAAGCGCAGCTACCGCTTCGAGCAGGGTCTCACCTTCGAGCTGAACCTGATGGGCGCGGGCGACGAGCACAGAGAGAGGTTCCTGCGGTGAGCAAGGTGATGACGGCCGACGAGGTCGCGGCCAGGATCGAGAGCGGCATGACCGTGGGCGTCGGCGGATGGGGGTCGCGCCGCAAGCCGATGGCGCTCGTCCACGCCCTGCTCCGCTCCCCCGCCACCGACCTGACGATCATCTCGTACGGCGGCGCCGACGTCGGCATGCTGTGCGCGGCGGGCAAGGTGCGCAGGGTCGTGGCCCCCTTCGTCACGCTCGACACCATCCCCCTCGAACCGCACTTCAGGACCGCCAGGCAGCGGGGCGCGATCGAGTTCACCGAGTACGACGAGGGCATGTTCATGTTCGGCCTGCTGGCCGCCGCGCACCGGCTGCCCTTCCTGCCGACGCGGGCGGGGCTCGGGTCCGACGTCATGCGGGTCAACCCCGAGCTGAGGACGGTGCGCTCGCCGTACACGGAGGAGGACCTGGTGGCGGTGCCCGCGCTGACCATGGACGTCGCGCTGGTGCACCTCAACAGGGCCGACAGGCGCGGCAACGCGCAGTACCTCGGCCCCGACCCCTACTTCGACGACCTCTACGCCAAGGCGGCCACGAGCTGCTACGTCTCATGCGAGCGGCTCGTCGACAGCGCCGACCTGCTGAAGGAGGGGCCGGTGCAGTCCCTGCTGATCAGCAGGTCGTTCGTGGCGGGCGTGGTCGAGGCCCCTGGGGGCGCGGGCTTCACCTCGTGCGAGCCCGACTACGGCAGGAACGAGGCGGAGCAGCGCAGGTACGCCACGACGCCGTGGCAGGAGTATGCGGCAGGAGCATCGCGATGAGCAGGGCTGATGTGTGCGTGGTCGCCTGTGCCGAGGCGTTCAGGGGCGACGGCGAGATCGTGGCGGCCGGGATCGGCGGGCCGATCACGTTGCTGGCCGCGCGCCTGGCCAGGATGACGTTCGAGCCCGACCTGATCACGACCGACGGCGTGTGCCTGCTGACCGGCGACGCGCCCGGCGTGGTGGAGGGCTGGCTGCCCTTCCGCGAGCACCTGTGGCTGGTGCTGAACGGCAGGCGGCACGTGTTCCTCGGCGCCTCGCAGATCGACAGGTTCGGCAACACCAACATCTCCTGCATCGGCCCGTGGGAGCGGCCCAAGGCCCAGCTCCTCGGCGTGCGGGGGGCGCCGGGCAACACCGTCTGCTGCCCGACGAGCTACTGGATCCCCAAGCACAGCCCTCGCGTGTTCGTCGAGCAGGTCGACATGGTCTCCGGCGTGGGCGGCCCGATGATCCGCAGGGTGGTGACGAACCTCGCGGTGCTCGACCTCCGCACTCCGGACGGGTCGATGCGGCTGGTGTCGGTCCACCCCGGTGTCGACGTCGCCGAGGTGGTCCAGGCGACCGGCTTCGACCTGGTCGTCCCGCCCGACGTGCCCACCACGCGGCTGCCGACCGACGACGAGCGCCGCGTCCTGGAGACGCTCGACCCCGGCAACCTGCGCGAGGCGCTATGAGAACCGCGCTCACCGACCTGGTCGGCTGCCGTTACCCGATCGTGCAGACCGGCATGGGCTACGTGGCGGGGGCCAGGCTCGCCGCCGCCACGTCGGGCGCGGGGGGCCTCGGCGTCATCGCCGCCTCCACCATGTCCGTGGCGGAGATGACGACGGCGATCCGCGAGGTGAAGGAGCGCACCGGCGCGCCCTTCGGCGTCAACATCCGCTCCGACGCCGGCGACGCCGCCGAACGGGTTGAGATCATGATCCGTGAGGGGGTCAGAGTGGCCTCCTTCGCCCTGGCGCCGCGCAGGGAGCTCATCGACAGGCTCAAGGAGGCGGGCGTCGTCACGATCCCCTCCGTCGGCGCGCGCCGCCACGCCGAGAAGGTCGCCGCGTGGGGAGTGGACGCGGTGATCGTCCAGGGCGGCGAGGGCGGCGGCCACACCGGTCCCGTCCCCACCACGCTGCTCCTGCCCCAGGTCGTCGACTCCGTCGACATCCCCGTGATCGCCGCCGGCGGCTTCTTCGACGGCCGCGGCCTGGTGGCGGCCATGGCGTACGGCGCGGCCGGCATCGCCATGGGCACCCGGTTCCTGCTCACCAAGGACTCCCCCGTGCCCGACCAGGTGAAGCGGCTCTACCTGGAGGCCACCGACACGATCGTGACCCGCAAGGTGGACGGGGTGCCGCACCGGGTGCTCGCCACGCCGTTCGTCGCCTCGCTCGAACGCACCCGCCTGCTGCGCGCGCTCGTCAACGCGGCGCGCTTCAGACGGCTGTCGGGCCTCGGCTGGGGACAGCTGGTCGGCGAGGGCCGCAGGATGCGGGCGGGCAGGGACCTGAGCTGGGCCCAGGTGCTGCAGGCGGCCAACACCCCGATGATGCTCAGGGCGGCCATGGTCGAGGGCCGCACCGATCTCGGGGTGATGGCCGCCGGCCAGGTGGTGGGCGTGCTCGACGACCTGCCCTCGTGCGAGGAGCTGGTCGAGCGGATCATGGCCGAGGCCGGCCAGGTGCTCGGGCGGCTCACACCACCGTGAGCCCGCGGGCACCGAGGATCGCGTTGGCCTGCGCCTGGTTGATGATCGCGCCGGACAGGGCGCGCAGCTTGGCGTCGTCGGGTTCGCCGAGGTCGGCTCCCCGCAGGTCGGCCTTGGCGAAGACCGTCTTCAGCACCTTCGTGCCGATCAGGCGGCAGTCGCTGAAGACGGCCTCGGTGAAGTCGCAGCCCGACAGGTCGGCGTCGTCGAACCTGATGCCCTCGAGCGTCTGACCGCGCAGTGAGCAGCCGCCCAGGTTGGCCATCGTCAGGTTCGAGCGCGCGAGAGTGAATCCCGTGCCCCTCGATCCGGTGAGCGACGCGCCGATCATGCGGCAGCCGCTGAAGGCGGCGTCGGTCAGCAGCGCACCGCCGAAGTGCGCGGAGGACAGGTCGACGTCGGTGAAGCCGGCGTCGAGCAGGTCGGCGTCGGCGAACCTGGCCCGCAGGCCTCCCCCGCCGGTGAACACCGCGCCGTCGAGGTCGGCCTTGCGGAAGTCGGTCTGCTCGAGCACGCACGACTCGAACCTGGCCCCGGCCAGCGACGCGCCCCAGAAGTCGGTCTCGGTGAGGTCGCAGTCGCGGAAGAGGTGCGTCTCGTCCGCCGTGAGACGGTCGGCCATAGAGAGGTGGGAGAGGTCCTCGCCGTCGAAGTTCACGACGTCACAGGCTACCCGTGATCACCTCGGCCGCGGCCTGCCCGCAGACGCGGGCCGAGCCGTATGTGGCGATGTGGACCGCGCCGAGGTCGGAGCGCTCGGGCAGGCCCATCTCCACCACCACGGCGTCGGCGCGGGCGCTGAGCAGGTGGCTGATCGCCTCGGACTGCCACGGGTAGCGGTGGGCGTCGCGGGCGACGATCACCAGCGGGCGGTCGGCGGCGGATCTGAGCAGGTTCTCCAGGACGGCGGCGCGCGACTCCTCGGCGGTGAGCCTGTTGACGGTGGTGCCGGGCAGGAGCTTGCTCAACGGCTCGCCCACGCCCCACGGCGTGCCCTTGTCGATGGCCAGGTTCATCTCGGGGGCGAACTCGACGACCTGTGGCGCGACGGTCAGCGGGAGGATGGGCGCGGAGGTCCTGCGGGTGACCCTGACGGCGCGGCGGGCGGCGATGAGGCCGATCTCGCCCTCGACCGCGTGGCCGTCGTCGTTCGCCCCGCCCTGGCCGTTCTGCGCGGCCCTGGTGGCCGCCGACCACGCCCCGAGTCCCGTGACCCTGCGCGCGGCATCGGCCAGGCGCTCCTCCGGCAGCCTGCCTTCCAGCACCGCGTGGGCGATCGCGTCACGCACCTCGACGGCCGTCACCTCGTCCGAGCGCTCGCCGCCTACGCAGATCGCGTCGGCGCCCGCGGCGATCGCCATGGCCGACGCCCCGCCCACGCCGTGGGCGCCGGAGACGGCCGCCATCTCGATCCCGTCAGTGATGATCATTCCGTCGAAGCCGAGTTCCTCGCGGAGCAGGGCGGTCAGCACGTGCGGGCTGAGCGTGGCGGGCCGCAGGTCGTCGTAGCGGGGCACGAGCAGGTGCCCCGTCATGATCGCTCGCACGCCTTCCTCGACGGCCGCGCGAAAGGGGAGCAGGTGCTCTTCGATGTCGCCCGCCACCACCGGCACGCTGTGGTGGGAGTCGACCGCGGTGTCGCCGTGTCCTGGGAAGTGCTTGGCGCAGGCCGCCACTCCCGTCGCCTGGAGTCCGCGGACGAAGGCCCTGGTGTGCCTGGCCACGAGCGCGGGGTCGGCGCCGAAGGCGCGCAGGCCGATGACGGGGTTGCCGGGGTTGGAGTTCACGTCCGCGGAGGGCGCGAAGTCGATCGTGATCCCCGCGGCGGCCAGGTCGCGGCCGAGGTCGCGGGCGAGCTCCTCGGTGAGCGCGACGTCGTCCACCACGCCGAGCGAGTAGTTGCCGGGCCTGCTGCTTCCCTTGGCGACCTCGAGCCTGGTCACCTCGCCCGACTCCTCGTCCACTCCGACCAGCGCAGCGGGGTTGTCCGCGTGCAGCGCCGCCGTCAGCTCGGCCACCTGGGCGGGGCCGGCGATGTTGCGGGAGAAGAGCACCACGCCCGCCAGGCCTTCGGACAGGCGGTGGCGGAGCCAGTCGGGGGGCGTCGTCCCGACGAATCCCGGGAGGACGACGGAGTCGGCAAGGCGAAGCAAGTCGCGGCCAGGCTTGGGCATGACCGAAATCTAATAGGAAAGTTTCCTATTTTCTAGAGGCATCTTCAGACGTCAACGCGTCTGATTCCACGGCCCTCCGTGACGAACTCGGCAAGTGTACGGACAGGGGCGTCCTTCCTGTCGACGAAGTCCACCCCTTTGAACGCGACGCGGAACTCGGCCTGGCTCACCGCCCCCGACAGGTAGCCGCGATGAGCGTCGAAATAGCGCAGGTGCGGGTTGGCGGCCAGCACGCCGGGACCGTCAGTGACCGGGGGGTTGCTGCTGATCGCGGAGCCGACGAACTCCGCCCCGACCGTCTGCCCCGCGGCGTCGACGACGTCACCGGCCCACGCGTTGTGCACGTCGCCGCTGAGCACCACCAGGTTCCGCGAGACGGCGGCGAGCAGGCGGGCGCGCTGCTCGGGGCGGCCGTCCCAGGCGTCCTTGCGCAGGTTCGGCGGCGGCCCGGGGACGAACCTGCGGGTGAAGAACAGCGGCTGCACCAGGACCCGCCACCTGACGGGAGTGGAGGTCAGCCTGGACAGCAGCCACGACTCCTGGGCGGCGCCCAGCATGGTGCCCGCGTCGCGGAACTGGCGCACGTCCAGGACCATGAAGTCGGCGACCAGGCCGTAGGTGCGCCTGCGGTACATCTGCAGCGCCCCCTCGCGCGGGCGCACGCGCAGCGGCATGTGCTCGTAGTAGGCCTGGTAGGCGGCGGCCCTACGTCTGAGGAAGCGGTCGGAGCCGTCGCCGCGCCCCTGATAGTTGTCCATCACCTCGTGGTCGTCCCAGGTCGGCACCCACGGGGCGGCGGCGTGGGCGGCCTGGAGGTCGGGATCGCGCTTGTAGGCGGCATAGCGGGCGCGGTACCCGGCGAGGGTGGTGGTCTCCTCGGGGGGATCGACACGGCGCACGCCCTGTGCCGGCCTGCCGTACTCGTAGATGTAGTCGCCGAGGTGGAAGACCACGTCCGGGCGCTCGGCCGCGAGGTGGCGGTAGGCGGTGAACCAGCCGTGCTCGAAGCGCTGGCAGTTGGCGGCCGCGAAGCGGACCTGCTGGGTGGAGGCGGCGTCGGGCGCGGTCCTGGTACGGCCCGCAGGACTTAGCTCCGATCCGGACCTGAACCGGTAGAAGTAGTCGGTCGCGGGACGTAATCCCTCGACCCTGACGTGGACGCTGTGGGCCCACGCGGGCAGGGCCTGCACGGTGCCCTGCTGGACGACTCTGGCGAACCGGTCGTCCTCCGCGAGCTGCCATCGCACCTCGACTGGATGGGACAGGCCGGTCAGCCTGGTCCAGAGGATCACACCGTCCGGTAACGGCTCACCCGACGCGACGCCCAGAGTGAACGGGTTGGGCATAGCCCGATGGTACGCACAGCGCTCAGGCCGCGACGGCCGCCTTGCGACGCTGCCACAGGCGGTCGGCCGCCAGCGCGCCGCCGCCGGTGAACGCCAGCGCGAGGCAGGCCGCGCCGAGGACGAGCGGGAGCTCGATGCCGCCCTTCTCGGCCAGGAACCCGTTGGGCAGGTGCACGAAGACGATCGCGCCCACCATGTCCAGCGCCAGCAGGACGCCGAACACCGGCAGCGCGGCGCCGACGATGAGCGCGATGCCGCCGACGACCTCCAGCACGGCCACGGCGGGAGCGGCGAGACCGGGCAGCGGAACGCCGATCTGCTCGAAGAACGCGGTGACGCCCGAGACGCCCATGGTGGTGAACTTCACCCAACCGTGGATCAGAAAGGTGACGCCGATGGCCAGCCTGGCGAGCAGCAGGGTGAGCGATTGAGCCATGGTTTACTCCGTCATTGTTGTTCGGATTTGAACAATCCCACTCTAGATGGTCGTTCAAATCTGAACAACTCATAGACTGGCGAACGTGACCGAGACACGATGGCTGGATGAGAGGGAGATGGCCGCGTGGCAAGCGTTCCTGATCGCCTCACACCTGCTGGAGAGGCGGATCGAGGAGCAGCTGAAGGGCGCGGCGGGCCTGACTCATCCGCAGTTCGAGGTGCTGACCCTGCTGTCGGCGGCCCCCGGGCGGAGGATGCGGATGACCGAGCTGGCCCGCGGCGTGGTGGTGTCCAAGAGCGGGCTCACCTACCAGATCTCCCAGCTGGAGAAGCGCGGCCTGGTACAGCGCACGAGCTCGCCGGGAGACGAGCGCGGGGTGCTCGCGGTGCTCACGGAGGAGGGTGCGCGGCAGCTCGCCGAGATCGCCCCAGGGCACGTCGAGGTGGTGCGCAGGTTCCTGATCGACCTGCTCACCCCCGAGGAGCTGGAGACGATGACCGCGGCCATGAGCAGGGCGCGGCAGGCCATGCGGCCATCGACCTAGCCGTCACAGGCGTTCGTGGACGGTGCCGTCACAGACGTTCGAGGATGGTCACGTTCGCCTGTCCGCCGCCTTCGCACATCGTCTGCAGGCCGTAGCGTCCGCCGACCCGCTCCAGCTCGTGCAGCAGCTTGACCGCCAGCACCGCACCCGTCGCGCCCAGCGGGTGGCCGAGGGCGATGGCGCCGCCGTTGGGGTTGACGATCGCGGGGTCGGCGCCTGTCGCCTTGAGCCAGGCCAGCACCACGGAGGCGAACGCCTCGTTGATCTCGACGGCGGCGAGGTCGGCGATGGACATCCCCGCCCTGGCCAGCGCGTGCTCGGTGGCGGGAATGGGCGCGTCGAGCATGACGATGGGGCTCGCGCCGCGCACCGACAGGTGGTGGACGCGGGCGCGCGGCGTGAGCCCGTGATCGCGTACGGCCCGCTCCGAGGCGACGAGCAGCGCCGCGGCCCCGTCGGAGATCTGCGAGGACAGCGCGGCCGTCAGCGACCCGTCGGGCAGCAGCGGGCGCAGCGCCGCCATCTTCTCCAGCGACGTGTCCCTGCGCGGTCCCTCATCCACCTCGACGCCCTCGTAGGGGATGATCTGCCGGGCGAACCTGCCCGTGTCGACGGCATGCAGGGCCCGCTCGTGCGAGGTGAGCGCGAAGGCCTCCATCTCCTGGCGGGAGATGCCCCACGAGGCGGCGATCCGTTCGGCGCCCGCGAACTGCGAGACCTCCTGCGAGCCGTACCGCGCCGCCCAGCCCTTGGAGCCGGAGAACGGCGTGTCGAAGCCGGGGAAGGACATGGCCGAGGAGATCGGGACCATGCTCATGTTCTGCACCCCGCCCGCCACGACCAGGTCCGCCGTGCCCGAGAGCACCGCTTGCGCCGCGAAGTGCAGCGCCTGCTGGGAGGAGCCGCACTGCCTGTCGACGGTCACGCCGGGCACCTCCTCCGGCAGTCCCGCGGCCAGCCAGCAGGTGCGGGCGATGTCGCCGGCCTGGGGGCCGACCGTGTCGACGCAGCCGAAGATCACGTCGTCGACCGCGGAAGGGTCGATGTCGGAGACCACCGCGCCGATGACGTGGGCGCCCAGGTCAGCGGGGTGCGCCCCGGCCAGGCCGCCGTTCCTGCGACCCACGGGGGTCCTGACCGCGCCGACGATGTAGGCCTCGCTCATGCCCGAATCCTAGCAAGCGCTTGGTTCGGTTCGGAAGTGCCGGTGAGCTGCGGGTGTTCTGTGAACAAGCGATTGCGCAAAGGCCCATAATGGAGGCGTGACAACACGAAAGAACCCGACCGCCGCGCCGCCGAAGACCAAGCGCGCCGCCGCGTCGGGATCGGCCTCGGAGCGCCGTGACCACCTCGTGAAGCTCGCCGCCGAGATCTTCGCACGCAAGGGCTTCCAGGCGACGACCGTTCGCGAGATCGCCAACGAGGCCGGCATCCTCTCAGGAAGTCTCTACCACCACTTCGACTCCAAGGAGACGATCGTCGACGAGGTGCTGTCCACCTTCCTCGACGACCTGATCGCCCGCTACCGGGCGGCCCTGGAGAGCGGCGGCGACCCGCGCACCGTGCTGTCGGAGATGGTGCGCATCGGGTTCGGCACGCTGGAGCCGCATCGCGCCGCGATCACCGTGATGCAGAACGACTGGAACTATCTGCGCCAGTTCCCCCGCTTCAACTACCTCGTCAAGGCCGAGGACGACGTGGAGCAGATGTGGGTGCGGCAGATCAAGGCGGGCCAGGCGGCCGGGCAGTTCCGCGCCGACGTCGACCCGAAGCTGACCTACCGCATGATCCGCGACACGATCTGGGTGGCGGTGCGCTGGTTCCGCCCCGGCGGCAGGCTCAACACCGCGGGCCTGGCCGAGCACTACATCACCGTGCTCTTCGACGGCCTGGCCACCGGCGAGCGGACCACCCAGCCGCAGGCATGAGCCTCCCGAAGGTGGTACGGCTGGCACTGCTGGAGGTCGCCGAGCCCGACAAGGCCCCGGCGATGCAGGCCTACATGAAGTCGCAGATGCCCTTCCTCGGCGTGCAGTCGGGGCCGCGGCGGGCCGCGCTGAAGAAGGTGTTCGCCGAGCACCGCATCGAGTCCGCGCCCGAGTGGCGGCGCTCGGTGCTGGAGCTGTGGCGGGAGGCCGAGTTCCGGGAGGAGCGCTACGCCGCGATCGAGCTGTCGGGTTTCCGCTTCTACAGGGACTTCCAGACGCTCTACACCGTCCCGATGTACGAGGAGATGGTCGTCTCGGGCGCGTGGTGGGATCTGGTCGACGAGATCGCCACGCACCGGGTGGGCGGGCTGCTGGCCGCCTACCCCGACGCCATGCGGCCGCTCCTGCTGGAGTGGGCGCACGCGGAGAACCTGTGGAAGCGACGCACCGCGATCCTGGCCCAGAACAGGTTCAAGGAGCGCACCGACACCGCGCTGCTCTACGCGTGCATCGAGCCGAGCCTGTCCGACATCGACTTCTTCGCCCGCAAGGCGATCGGCTGGGCGCTGCGCGAGTACGCCAAGACCAATCCGCGCGAGGTCGTCCGCTACGTCGAGGCCAAGGGCATCAGCGGCCTGAGCAGGCGCGAGGCGCTGAAGAACGTCACCGTGTCCACAGCGCCTGCTGCACCGTCTGGACCAGCGCCATCAGCTCGGGCGTGACCGCCTCGCCCTGCCATGCCAGCGTGTAGGTGAGGCGCAGGTCGGCGGCCTCCAGCGGGACGAACCTGATGTCGTCGCGGCGCACGGTCCTGGCGACCAGCTGCGGGATCGGCAGCAGCCCCACGCCCGCGGCGACCAGGTCGAGCGCCGCGCCGAAGTCGTCGTCGGCCACCTGCCGGTGCCTGCCGGGCAGGCCGGCCCACCGGCCGCCGGGGATCAGCACGTCACGGCCGCCGAGCTCGGCGGCCGTGACCCTGGACCGCCAGGCGTGGTCCACCGGTACGGCGAGCCTGTCCACGGTCACATGGAATCTGGCCCCCGTGACGAACCTGGGCGGCGCGGGCACGGCCACGATCGCCGCCGAGGCCTCCCCCTCGTCCAGCGCCCTGGCCGCCGCGCCCCGCCCCGCGGTGACGAGTTCGACGGCGATCCCCCGCCCCGCGAGCCTTCTGGCGACGCGGGCGACGAGCGGCCCCGCCAGCGGTGGATAAGCCAGATGAATGACCGGCCTGGCCAGTCGCGCCCCCTCAAGGCCGAAGGCGGTCACGCTGTCGAGCACCTGGTGCGCGTGGCCGAGCAGGGCCTTGCCCTCGGGAGTCAGCCGCACCGCGCGGGCGGACCTGTCGAAGAGCCGGAGACCCAGGGCCTTCTCCAGCCGGGTGACGGCCTGGCTGACCGCGGGCTGCGACATGCCGAGCTCGGCGGCCGCCCGGGAGAAGCTGAGCAGCGCGGCGACGCGCTCGAAGCACTGGATCTCCCTGAGCATAAGCAGCATCAATAGATGATGCACCGGAAGCGGCCGCGCGTGTTCGGTTGGCGCATGACTTCTTTTCCTTCGTCCACCGTGCTGGGTTACCCGCGGATCGGTCCCGACCGCGAGCTGAAGCGAGCCCTCGAGTCGTACTGGGACGGGCGCGCCACCCGCGCGGAGCTGGAGCGGGTGGGCGCTGAGCTGCGCGAGCAGACGTGGCGGCGGCTGGCCGAGCTCGGGCTCGAAGGGCTGCCGTCCAACACCTTCTCGCTCTACGACCAGGTGCTCGACACGGCGGTGATGGTCGGCGCGGTGCCGGAGCGCTACAGGGACGCCGAGGACCCCTACTTCGCGATGGCGCGCGGCACCCAGGGCCTGCCCCCGCTGCGGATGACCAAGTGGTTCGACACCAACTACCACTACATCGTTCCGGAGATCGGCCCCGGCACCGTCTTCAAGCTGGACGCCGCCAAGCCGCTCGGCGAGGTGCGGCAGGCGAGGGCGCTCGGGTTCGAGACGCGGCCCGTGGTGATCGGCCCCGTGACCTTCCTCCTGCTCTCGAACGCGCTCGACCGGCTCGACGACGTGCTCGGCTGCTACGAGGAGCTGCTGTCGGCACTGGCCGCGGAGGGGGTGGCGTGGGCGCAGTTCGACGAGCCCGCGCTGGTCGGGGATCGGACGCCGGCCGAGCTGGCGGCGGTGCGGTCCGCCTACGACCGCCTGGGCTCGACGGCGGCCAGGCCCTCGCTGCTGGTGGCGAGCTACTTCGGCGACCTCGGCGAGGCGCTGCCTGTGCTGGCGGCGACGCCGGTCGAGGCGATCGGCGTGGACCTGGTGCGGGGCCAGGCGCCCGCGCTGCCGGGCAAGACGGTGGTGGCGGGCGTGGTGTCGGGACGGGACGTCTGGCGCACCTCGCAGGCCAGGGCGCTGGCGGCGCTGCGGGCCGTACAGGCGGACGACGTGGTGGTGAGCACCTCGTGCTCGCTGCAGCACGTGCCGTACACGGTGGCGGTGGAGGACGAGCTGGAGCCGGGCCTGCGCGAGCGGCTGGCGTTCGCGGAGGAGAAGGTGGCCGAGGTGGTCACGCTCGCCCGCCTGTTCGCCGAGGGCGCGGCGCCCGGCCTGGAGGAGACGGTGACGCGGGCCCGCAGGGACGGCGTCGCGCCCGCCCGCCGCAGTCCCTATCCCGTGCGGGCCAGGGCCCAGGCCGGGCACCTCGACCTTCCGCTCCTGCCCGTCACCACGATCGGCTCCTTCCCGCAGACGAGCGAGCTGCGGGCGGCCCGCGCCGACAGGTCGCTGCCGGTGGCCGACTACGAGGCGCTGGTGGAGAAGGAGATCGAGCGCGCGATCAGGGTGCAGGAACGGCTCGGCCTCGACGTGCTCGTCCACGGTGAGCCCGAGCGCAACGACATGGTGCAGTACTTCGCCGAGCACCTCGACGGGTTCGCGGTGACCAGGCACGGCTGGGTCCAGTCGTACGGCTCGCGCTGCACCAGGCCGCCGCTGCTGCACGGCGACGTCAGCCGCCCTGCCCCCATCACCGTGCGATGGGCGACGTACGCGAGCTCGCTGACGGCCAAGCCGGTCAAGGGCATGCTGACCGGCCCCGTCACGATCGTCGCCTGGTCGTTCGTCCGCGACGACCTGCCGTTGCGCGAGGTGACGTTCCAGGTCGCCGACGCCATCGCGGAGGAGGTGCGCGACCTGGAGGCGGCGGGCATCTCGATCATCCAGGTGGACGAGCCGGCGCTGCGCGAGCTGCTCCCCCTGCGGGCCGGCGCCCAGGAGGACTACCTGGAGTGGGCGGTGGCCGCCTACCGCAGGGCGACCTCGGTGGCCGCCGACCGCACCCAGATCCACACGCACCTCTGCTACTCCGACGCCGACCAGATCCTGGCGGCCATCGACGGCCTCGACGCCGACGTGACCACGATCGAGTCGGCCAGGTCGGGGGCGCGGATCCTGAAGAACGTCGGCGGCTACTCCCGCGGCCTCGGCCCCGGCGTGTACGACATCCACTCCCCTCGCGTGCCGGCGGAGGCCGAGGTGGAGGCGCTGCTGAAGGAGGCGCTCGGCGTGCTGCCCGCCGATCGGCTCTGGGTCAACCCTGACTGCGGCCTGAAGACCCGCACCTACGAGCAGGTCGAGGCGTCGCTGGCCAACCTGGTCAGCGCGGCCCGCTCGCTCCGCGGGTCCGTGTGAGCGGCAGCGGGCCCACCACGTCGAGCCGCGAGACCGCCCTGGTGAGCGCCACGTAGAGGCGGTTCATGCCGCGCGGCTCGGCGGCGACGATGGCCTCCGGGTCGACGACCACCACATGGTCGTACTCCAGCCCCTTGGCCATGCTCGCCGGCACCGCGGTCACCCTCGCGCCGGGCTCGTCCACCGGCGCGAGGTCCACGCCCGCGGCCCGCAGCCGCGCCACCAGTCCGGGCAGCTCGTGGTCGGCCGCGATCACGCCGACCGAGCCCTCGAAGGCCATGGCCTCGGTGACGGCCGCCGCCGCCTCGCCGTCGGCCCGCATCAGCAGCCGTCCCTCCGACCGGAACGAGCGGGTGCGCGGCACGTTGGCGCCCAGGTCGTCGAGCAGCCCGTTGGCCAGCTCGACGACCGCGGCGGGCACTCTGAACCCGGTCGTCAGCGCGATCACGGTGGCGTCCGGCTTGCCCAGGCTCTTCAGCTGGTCGGCCCAGTCGGCCGCCGCCCACGGGGTGGTGCCCTGGGCCAGGTCGCCGAGCACCGTCAGCGAGCCGTACTCGCTCCTGCGGGCGATGGCCCTGCACTGCATCGGCGACAGGTCCTGCGCCTCGTCCACGATCACGTGCCCGTAGCCCTTCGGGTGGTCGAGCAGCCCCTCCAACTCGTCGATCAGCACGTTGTCCGCCGCCGTCCACGTCTTGCGCGCGCGGGTGATCGCCCGCCGTTCCTCGGGGGCGAGGATCCCCTCGGCGGGCCCGGTCGGGTCGGCGAGCAGCTCGGTCAGTACTTCCTCCGCCTTCACGTTCGGCCAGACGGCGTCGATCGCGGGCGTCGCTCCTCTGGTCATCGCGCGCATCCACGCCGCGGTCGCGGTGCGGCCGCGCAGCTCGGCCTGGCGTCTGATCAGTGCGACGGTCTGCGAAAGCACCCGCTCCCTCCCGATCCGGTACGGCAGCGCCGCCCGTCTCGCGTCGTCGACGATGCGCCGCAGGTCCTCCTGCTGGACCCGCCACACGAAGGCCCCGTCGCGCACGGTCACCGGCTCGGCCGGCTTGGCGATCCTCCCGTACAGCGCTTTTCTGAGCACCGCGGCCATGCGCTCGTCGTGTTTGACGACCGCGGCCTCGGCGGAGTCGGTGCCCTTCACCTGGACCCGCCGGAGCAGATCGTCCACGGTCGTCTGCTCGACGTCGACCTCGCCCAGCGCGGGCAGGACGGCGCCGATGTAGCCGAGGAAGGCGCGGTTGGGGCCGAGGATGAGCACGCCGTGCCGGTCGAGCCGCTGCCGGTGGGCGTAGAGCAGGTAGGCCGCCCTGTGCAGGCCGACGGCGGTCTTGCCGGTGCCGGGCGCGCCCTGCACGCAGATCGACTCCTCCAGCTCGGCCCTGACCAGCTCGTCCTGCTCGGGCTGGATGGTGGCGACGATGTCGCGCATGGGGCCGACCCTGGGCCGCTCGATCTCGGCGGCGAGGATCCTGCTGGCGACCTGCGCGCCGCCGTCGAGGTGCTCGTCCTCGAAGCCGGTGAGGGTCAGGTCGGCCCAGCCGTACCTGCGGCGCATGAGGATCCCGCGTCTGTCGCCCGCGTGGGCGCGGTAGAAGGCGGTCGAGACCGGGGCCCGCCAGTCGATCACGACGGGCGGGTGCCCGGTCTCTCCGGAGATGTGCCGGCGGCCGATGTAGTAGCGGTGGCCCTCCTCGACGTCGAGGCGGCCGAAGAACGGCGGTCCGTCCGGGGCCTCGCTGAGCTCCTTGGCCAGGCTCTTGAGGTGGCGGCCGAGCCGTTCGGCGCTGTAGCGGTCGCCCGCGACGGTCTCTCCCACGATGACGTTCTCGCGGGCTCCGTCGAGCATCCGCTGGAGCCCTTTTCTGCACTCGGTGACGTAGGCGCGCTCGCTCTCGAGTTCGGTCATGGAGATAGTGTAACCCGGTTAAGTTTTTAACCGGGTTACATCGGGAGGTGGCCGCCGCCCTGCGGGAGGGAGAGCAGCATGAAGGCCTGCGTGCTGGACAGCCCGAACGTGCGGAAGAAGCGGAGGAACATGCCACAAGGCTCCCGCCGAACCGGACATTGCGTCCAACACCATAACTTTCCGGATTAACGCTCTTTTGTTGTTAATCTCGGGAGGTGGACATCAACCCCCGGCTCCTGCGGGTGTTCGTCGCCGTGGCAGAGGAACTCCACTTCGGCCGGGCGGCCGCCCGGCTCTACCTGGCCCAGCAGGCACTGAGCCGCGACATCCGCCGCCTGGAGGAGCAGCTCGGCGTCGTGCTGTTCAGGCGGTCCACGCGCCAGGTCGAACTGACCGAGGCAGGCGTCAGGCTGGTGCCCGCGGCCAGGCGGCTGCTAGCCGTCCACGACGAGCTGGTCGCCGAGACGCGAGGCGCCGCGGGGCCGCTGCTCGTCGACCTCAACAGCCCCGGCACGCGGCTGCCCCGCCACCTGGTCAGGGCACGCGAGCTGGCGCCCGAAGCGGAGATCGTCGCGCGCTTCCACGGCGGGCTCTCGGCGGGTGCCGCGGCGATCGTGGCCGGAGACGTGGACGTGTCCTTCGGCCGCTTCGCAGGGCTGGCCGCCGAGACGCGGGCGCGCCTGGCACAGGTTCCCGTCAGGCTGCACCCGATGGCGGTGATCCTCCCCGAGGAGCACCCGCTGGCCCGGCTGAAGGAGGTGCCGCTCAGCGCGCTGGCCGGCTTCCGCCTCGACGTCATGGGCGGCAACCCCAACACCACCGAGTGGACCGATCTCGGAAAACAGCTGGCCGAGGAGTTCGGACTCACGCTCGCCGACCCGCACGCGTGCCCGATCGGGCTGGAGGAACTTCGCGTCTACGTGCGGCGGCACGGCGAGCCCGTGCTGTCCAGCGTCGGCTGGGGCGAGACGCGGGGAGTCGTCGTGCGGCCGCTGGTGGATCCCGTGCCGCTGTCGCTTGTCAGCCTGGTTCACCGGCCCGGGCTGCGGCATCCGGGACTGACCGCGCTCTTCCAGGCGGTGGCCGAGGAGGAGGGCTGGATGGACCGCCCCGCCGGCTCCTGGCTGCCCGCCGCGGACGAGGCGCTGCTCGGTCCGTGAACGCTCGCCGGGAACCGGCGGAATGGATCACACTGGAGACCGGCTCCCGATCAGGGACCTTCCGGCCACAGGAGAGCGACCGATCATGGAATTCAAGCTCGAGCTGATCCCCGTCCCCGTCTCCGACGTCGACCGCGCCAAGAAGTTCTACGTCGAGAAGGCCGGGTTCACCTGCGACCTCGACTTCTCACCCGGAGAGGAGTTCCGGGTCGTGCAGCTCACCCCGCCCGGCTCGGCCTGCTCCATCGCGATCGGCATCGGCGTCGTCGACACCGCGCCGGGCTCGGTGCGCGGCCTGCACCTGGTTGTCCCCGACATCCACGAGGCCAGAGCCGCGCTGGTGGAGAGGGGAATGGAGATCGGCGAGGTCGAGGACATGAGCGCGCCGGGCAAGCCGACCATCTCCTACGCGTGGTTCAGCGACCCCGACGGCAACACCTGGACGCTGCAGCAGCTCCCCTCCTGAATCCACGGCGGCGATATGGGTGTTTCGCCGGACTCCTGGGTAGCTGGCCGAGCATGAGTGAGACACCTGATGCCAGGTACACGGGGGAAGAAGCGGCCGAGCGCGTCGACAGGGCACTGAACGACGACGGGACACCGGACGAGGTGGACCAGCGCGACGCCCATGTGGTCGCGGAGGCGGAGGCGGCGCCGCTGCGCCAAGGACGTCCCGAGCAGGACGACGACGGGGACCCCGAGGAGGCCGCGCGCCGGGAGGCACTGTGGAAGGGATCCCCGTCGGAGCCCGGCGGGGGCGAGGTGCCCGAACCGCCGGACTGAGCGAGGCTACTTGAGCGCGCCGGCGGTCAGGCCCGTCTGGATCTGCCGTTGGAAGACGGTGTAGACGACGAGCATCGGCAGGATGGCGAGGGTCAGCGCGGCGAACAGCGCCGACCAGTCCTGGTCGTAGCCCGCGGCCGTGGAGATGTCGGCGATGCCCTGGGTGAGCACCCACTTGTCGCGCTCCTGCAGCAGGACCAGCGGGAGCTGGTACTGGTTCCACTGGCCGAGCACGTTGAAGATCGTGATGCTCACGATGCCAGGCCTGGCCATCGGCAGCATGATCTGGAAGAAGACGCGTGTGTGCGAGGCGCCGTCCACCAGGGCCGCCTCCGCCACCGCGGTCGGCAGGGTGCGGAAGAAGGCGGCGAGGAAGAACACCGTGAAGGGCAGGGAGTAGGCGATGTACACCAGCACCAGACCCGCGTGGGTGTTCAGGCCGATGAAGGGGATGACCCGCCCCATGTTCTGCACCACGAAGAACAGCGGGGTCAGCGCCAGGTAGACGGGGAAGGCCAGGCCGGAGACGAACAGCAGGTAGAAGCCGCGGTTGCCGCGGAAGGGATAGCGTGCCAGCACGTACGCCGCCATGGAGCCCAGCAGCATCGTGCCGAGCGTGCTGAACGACACGACGATGACGCTGTTGAGCATGTACTGGCCGATGTGGGCCTGCTCCCACGCCCTGGCGAAGTTGTCCCACCGGATCGAGGCGGGAAGCGACCACGCGTCACCGAAGATCTCGTCCTCGCTCTTGACCGACGCGAGGAAGGTCCACAGGATCGGGACGACCACGAGGACGGTCCAGACCAGCAGCGCCACGTGCGTGAGCGCCGACAGCGGCCCGAGTCGCCGCCGCCGTTCCACCTGGAGGCGCTTGCGCGATAGGTACATCAGTACTCGATTCGTTCCCGACGCGAGAGGCGCAGGGCCAGGATCGCGAAGCCGATGGTGAAGAAGAACATGACGACGCCGAGGGCGGAGGCGTAGCCGAAGCGGAAGTACTGGAAGGCGTTGCGGTAGATCTCGGCGGCCATGACGGTGGTGGAGAAGTCGGGACCGCCGTGCTGGTCGGTCATCACCCACACGATCGCGAAGACGTCGAGGGCGAGGATGCCGAGGTAGACCCAGGCGACCTGGACGGTGTCCCAGAGCAGCGGGAGCGTGATGCGGAAGAACAGCGAGAAGCGTCCCGCCCCGTCGATCTGCGCGGCCTCGAACATGTCTCCGGGGATCGAGGCGAGGCCGGCTGAGAAGAGCACGACGTAGAAGCCGACGGCCTGCCAGATCATCACGCCCAGCACGGACCAGAACGCGATCGACGGATCGGACAGGAAGCCGACCGGCGACAGGCCGAGTGACATGAGCGGGCCGTTGAGCATGCCGCTGCCGTCAGGCCTGAAGACCTGCTGGAACAGCACGGCGACCACGGCCACGGCAAGCACCTGAGGGAAGAAGAACACCACCCGGTAGAACTTCGAGCCCGCCACGCCCGCGATGCCGTTGCCCCCCACGTTCAGCAGGAACGCGAAGAACAGCGCGACGACGATGGTGATCAGGGGCAGCAGCACCAGCAGCAGCCCGTTGTGCCACACCGCCTTCCAGAAGATCCCGTCGTCGAACAGGCGCCGGAAGTTGTCGAAGCCGACGAACCGCGGCGCGGCGGAGACGCCGCGCCAGTCGGTCATCGCGATGTAGAACGCCTGCAGATACGGCGCGATCACGTAGACGAGGTAGAGCGTGACCGGCGCCGCGAGGAAGGAGGCGATGAAGAGACGGCGTCGCAGCATGTCAGCGCGTGTACTTCTTGATCGAGGAATCCTTCTTGATCTCGTCGGCCTTCTTCTGGATGCGCTCCAGGTACTTGTCAGGGGTCAGCCCGCCGCTCATCAGCTGTCCCGTGGCGGCGATCGCCTCGTCCTTGAGCTGGGCGTACCAGGTCTGCCAGCGGTAGTAGACGGTGTTCGCGCCGGCGGCGGCCACGGCGTCGGACGCGCTCTTGGCGCCGGGCGACAGCGCCCTGCCGTCACCCGCGCCCTTGACCACCGAGACGGTCCTGACCAGCTCGCTGAAGTCGCCCGACGCCTTCTTCGACAGCATGGCCCGCAGGTACTCCAGGCCCGCCTGCGGGTTGGCGCCCTTGGCGGGCACGATGAAGTTCTCGCCGGGGGAGGTGTGCAGCGTGCCGTAGGGCAGCTTGTCGGAGCCCGTGACGTCGGGGACGACGAACATCTGGTACGCGAAGTCGGCGGGGGTGGTGTCCTTCTGCTCGTTCTCCAGCCAGGAGCCCGAAGGCAGCATGGCGACCTCGTACTTGTTCTGAGCCGTCTGCGTCTGCACGTGGTCGAGGCCGGCGGTGCCCTGCATCAGGTACTTCGAGCCGACCTCGGCCCACCGGGTGGCGGACTGCTTCATGGCGTCGGTGGTCCAGGCGCCGTCCTCGAGGTTGTCGATGTTGACCAGCACCTCGTTCCCGCCGATCTTGGCGGCCATGGTCAGCAGGACCTCGTACAGGTACTGGGGGAACTTGCCCGCGTAGGTGAAGGGGGCCATCTTGCCGGACTTCTTGATGGCCTCGCACAGCGCGATGAACTCCTCCCACGTCTTGGGCGCCTGCCAGCCGTTCTCGTCGAAGGCCTTCTTGGAGTACCAGATGCCGAAGATGTAGTTCACATAGCCGAGCACGCTGAACTTGCCGTCATAGGTGCCGATGTCGATCACGGCGGGGTCGATGGCGTCCCGCACCTTGATCGCGGGGTCGTCCCAGGTGGGCGCGTCGAGCAGAGGAGTCAGGTCGAGGAGCTGGCCGTCCTGGGCGAGGGCGCCGAAGTCCATGGCGTTCGCGCCCGAGTTGTCGATGACGTCGGGCGGGTTGCCGCCGGCGAAGCGCGGCTGCAGGACCTTGGTGATCTCCTTGGTGGTGTTGTGCTTGATCTCCACCTTCGGGTACTTCGAGGCGAAGAGCGGCTGGTGGATGTCCTTGGCGTACGCGTTGCCGAAGCCGCCGTCGAAGATCCAGATCTCCAGCGGTTTGTCGGCGGCCACCCCGAAGGGGTTGGCCGCGCTGGTCGGCGCCGCCGCGGCAGGGGCCGAGGTGGCGGGTGGGGCGGCCGGCGTGGCACAGGCCGCGAGCGCGCCCGCCGCGGGAACGAGGACGGCGCTGCGGAGAAGCTGACGTCGGGTGATCTGGGGGGTGTTCGGCATGGCTACTCCAGTCGATGACTCTCCACGGCCTTGATCGTCAGTTCGAAGGCCTGATTGGTGCGTTCGTAGGTCTGCTGGGCGACCGCCACGTAGACGGCGTCCAGCACGAACAACTGCGAGTGCACGGCGGCCAGGCCGCCGAGACGGAACGTGGTCTCCCTGCTGGCCGTGGTGAGCACCAGGTCGGCCAGCTCGGCCAGCGGCGAGCGGGCGAAGGAGGTGACGGCGACGCAGATCGCGCCGTGGGTGCGGGCCTCGGCCAGCGCCTCCATGACCTCGCGGGTGCGGCCCCTGTGCGAGATGCCGATCGCGACGTCGCCCCGCGCGAGCAGCGCCGCGTCCGACAGGGACACGTGCGCGTCGCCCGAGCTCCAGCACGGCACGCCGATCCGGCGCAGCCGCCCCTCGAACATCGTGGCCACCGCGCCGCTGGTGGACACGCCCACCAGCAGCACCCTGCGGGCCGAGACGATCGCGTCGGCGACCCGGCTGACGGCGGCGAGGTCGAGCTGCGCGGCGGTGTCCTGGATCAGCCGGGCGTCGGCGGCGGCCATGACCTCGACGGCGGCGTCCAGCGGGTCGTCAGGGCCGATGTCCTGGCCCACTCCCGCGCCCCAACCGGCCTGTGCCGCCCTTCCGGTCTCCGTCGCCAGCGCCACGCGGAGCTCGGCGTAACCGGAGAAGCCGAACGCGCGGCAGAACCTCGTCACGGTGGCGGGCGAGCTACCCGCCCGCTCGGCCAGCGCGATGATCGTGGAACGGGCGGCCTCCGCAGGATCGCCCAGAATCACCTCACCCACCCTGCGGAGAGCTTCCGGCAGACCGGGGAGTTCGGTTTCGACGCGGCCGAGGGCACCAGATGGCACGAATATTCCTTCCGAATATCGGACCTTGCGGCGAAAATTATTCTTGCAATTGGGTCGAGTCAAGACCCAGGATGTGACACGTGCATAACGGCTTCTTTTTGCGAAGTCATGGCCGGTACGGTGGCCTCCACCAAGGGTGGGCGAGAGCGAGTAGGTGGGTGACCCCGTGAAACGCGCAGACGTGGTGGTCGGTGTCGACGCCGGCGCGACCTCCTCCAGAGTCGCCGTGCACGCCCTCGACGGCACCAGGCTCGGTTACGGCAAGGCCGGCGGCGGCAACCCCAGCGCCCACGGTGTCGAGGCGGCGGCCTCCGCGATCGGCGAGGCGCTCGGCCATGCCCTCGAGGGAGTCGACCCCTCGCGGGTGTCGCGCTCGGTGGCGGGCGTGGCGGGCAACACCGTCGACTTCGGCGTCGCCCTCGACAAGCTGTGGGCGGACCACGGCATCGCCTCGGGCCCCCGCCTGACGAACGACGTGCCGATCGCCTACGCGGCCGGCTCCGCGGCGCCGTCCGGCACGCTTCTGCTGTCCGGCACCGGGGCGGTCGCCGCGCGCGTCACCGAGCACGAGCTCGCCCTGCTGTCCGACGGGCTCGGCTGGCTGCTGGGCGACGCGGGCTCCGGCTTCTGGATCGGCAGGCAGGCCGCCAAGGCCGTCGTCCACGCCCTCGACCGCGGCGAGCGGGGAGGGCTCCTGTCCGACCTGGTCGTGACCCGCTTCCTCGGCGACGACCGCGGCCCCACCCCCCGCAGGGAGGCCGAGCGCATCGTCAGGCTCGCCCAGGCCGACCGCACCACGCTCGGCCCGCTGTCGGCCCTGGTCAGCCAGGCCGCGGCCGCGGGCGACCCGATGGCCGCCGAGATCGCCGAGCGCGCCGCCGCCCACCTGGCCGACACCGTGGCCAGGGTCTACGACGGCGGGCCCATCGTGCTGGCCGGCTCCGTGCTGACCAACGAAGGCCCGGTACGGCAGGCCGTACGGGCGCTGCTGGAGCGGCGATGGGAGGCCGAGGTCAGCACCGCGCGCGACGGGGCGGGGGCGGCGGCGTGGCTGGCCGCCCTGGCCCTGCTGCCGGACGGCGAGGCCGAGCGGTTGCACGCCGCCTTCACCGGCTGATCAACCTTTCACCGCGCCCGCCATCATGCCCGTGCCCACCCGGCGCTGCAGGAACAGGAAGACGACCAGCACCGGCAGCGCGAACAGCGTGGCGGCGGCCATGGTGGCGCCCCAGTCGGTGCCGTAGACGTCGCGGAAGGTCGACAGCCAGACCGGCAGCGTCCGCTTGTCCTGGTCCTTGATGATGAGCACGTTGACGAAGGAGAACTCGTTCCAGGCGGTGATGAACCCGAACAGCGAGGTGGCCATCAGACCCGGCGCCAGCAGCGGGAAGATCACCCGCCGGAAGGCGGTGAACCTGCTCGCCCCGTCGACCAGCGCCGCCTCCTCCACCTCCGCCGGCACCGCGTCGAGGAAGCCGCGCAGGGTGACGATCGTGAACGGCAGCGTCACCATGAAGTAGACACCGGACAGCATCGCCAGCGAGTCGAGCAGATCGCTGTCGCGGGCGATGATGAACATCGGCACGAGCAGCGCCTCCCACGGCGCCATCTGCGCGGCGAAGACCGCCACGACGAACACGCCCCTGCCCCTCCAGCGCAGCCGCGCGACCGCGAACGCGGACAACAGCGACACCACCAGGGCCAGCAGGACGGCCGCGCCGGTCACCACCAGGCTGTTGCGCCAGTAGGACCAGAAGCCTTCGGCGCTCATGGCGGTGGTGAAGTGGTCGAGCGTCGGGTGGAGCGGCAGCAGCGAGGGCGACTCGGCCTGGATGTCCCTGGTCGGTTTGAACGCGGTGACGACCATCCAGTAGACGGGGAAGACGGTCAGCGCGAGCGTGACGAGCGCCGCGCCGTTCAGCAGTGCCCTGCGCATCACGACTCCTGCCTGAGCATCCGCCGCAGGTTCGTGACCAGTGCGACAGCGAGGATGACGACGGTGACGACCGCCACGGCCGAACCCAGGTCGTACCTGTGCAGGACCCTGGCGACCTTGAAGGCGTAGACGGGGAGCGTGGTCGTCGCACCGTCGGGCCCGCCCTGGCTGAGCACCCAGATCTGCGGGAAGCACTTGAAGACCCAGATCACCTCCAGCGACGTGACCAGCGCGAACATCGGGCGCAGGATCGGGAAGACCACCTTGGCGAAGATCTGCCTGCCGGTGCCGCCGTCGATCCGCGCCGACTCGAACAGCTCGACGGGGATCGTGGTCAGCCCGGCGTACAGGGTGAGCGCGGCGAACGGCACCGACTGCCAGACGACGAGGACCACCAGGACGGCGAACATGGCGGTGCCGTTGGCGAACCAGGAGTAGCCGCGCATGTCCAGCAACCAGTTGACGATGCCGAGCTCCGACTGGAACAACCACTGGAAGACGGTCGTGGCGGCGATGATCGGCGTGGCCCAGGCGAGGGCCAGCGCGCTCATCAGCGCCACCCGCATGCGGCGGCCCAGGCGCAGCAGCATGACGGCGACGCCGGTGGACAGGCCGACGATGAGGACGACGTTGACGGCCGTCCACCCCGCGGTCCTGAGCAGGACGGTCCAGAACTCGTGGCCGGCGAGCAGCTCGCCGTAGTTGTCGAGACCGACGAACGTGGCGCCGCCCCTGATGAGCTCGCCCATCCTGAAGTGCTGGAAGGAGATCACACCTGCTCGGAACAGCGGGTACAGCAGGAGCAGGACCCCGCTCACGACCGCGGGGGCGATCAGCAGGTACGGCCAGGCGCTTCCGCGGCGGCGGCCGCTGCCGCGCGGTGGCCGCGGCACGCGGGTGAGTGGCGGAGCCGGCGCTCGGGTGGCGGCGGGCATGCGCTCCCTCCTGAGGCGAGGATCGTGGACAGGTGGACGGCGACGCGGCCATGGGCGCGTCCCCTGGGATGACGGCGCTCGCCGGAAGACCGTCACCCCCGGGGCGGCGGCGCGGCCATGGCCGCGTCCCCGGGGGACGGCCCGGTCGGGAGCAGCTCCGGCGGACCGGCCTAGGTCAGGAGCCGCTGTTGAGGGTCGTGGTGATGGACTCCGACGCCTTACGGGCCTCGGCCGCCGCGTCCTTCCCCGTCAGCACCGCGGTCATGTACTGCTTGATGACCGACGTCGCCTCCACCGCCGCCCAGTTGGGCGTGTTCGGGGTGGCCTTGCCGTACGCCGCCCCCACCGCCATCGCGGCCGTGCCCTCGTCCCCGCTCAGCACTCCCGCCAGCGAGGCCCTGTTCGGCACGAAGCTCATCGCCTTGGCCAGCTCGGTCTGGAACTTCTCCCCCGCCAGCGCCTTGACCACCTCGTAGGCGGCCTCCTGGTTCTTCGACGCCTCAGGGATGATCAGGTCAGAGCCACCGGTGAACACCGCGCCCGGCTTTCCGGCGGTCTTCCCCGGGATGGGGAAGAACCCCATCTTGTCCTTCATCCCTGGCTCGACCTCCAGCACGCGGGCGGCGATGCCGGGAACGGCGATGATCTGGCCGACCCTGCCCTGCGCGAACACCTCGTGCTGCGGCGGGTTGGCCTCATCGGCGTCCTTGGGCCCCTTGCCTAAGGCCTGGAGCCGCCGGTAGAAGTCCATGCCCGCCAGGGCCTGCGGGCTGTCGAGCGCGCCCTTCCACCTGTCGCCGTCCTTGACCGCCAGGTCGCCGCCCTCGTCCCAGATGAACCCGGCCAGGGCGTACCACGTCTGGCCTGTGAGGTAGATGCCCTGGTTGCCGCGCTTGCCCAGCTTGGCGGTGACCTCCAGCCACTCCTCCCGCGTCCTGGGCGGCGCCGTGATGCCCGCCGCCGCCCACAGGTCCTTGTTGTAGACGACGACGCGGTTGGCGGCGTACCAGGGCACGCCGTACTGCTTGCCGTCGATCCTGCCCGGCTCGGCCAGGCCGGGGATCCAGTCCTCGCCCTTCAGGTCGGCCACCTTGGCGGTGAGGTCGACGACGCCGCCGCTGGCGGAGTACTGCGCGACCTGGGTGTTGCCCACTTCGATCACGTCGGGGGCGTCGGTGCTGGCCAGCGCGGCGGTGACGCGCTCGCCGATGCCGTCCCACGCCTGGATCTGGATGTCGAGGTCGACGTTGGCGTGCACGGCCTCGTAGTCGGTCTCGAACTGCTTGAGCAGTTCCTTCGTGACGCTGCCGTCCATGATCCAGACGGTCAGCTTGGCGGGGCCCGCGCTCGCGGCGGGCTCGGGGTCCGCGGAACCGCACGCGGTCACCGCGAACAGGGCGGCGAGGGCCAGAAGGCGGTACGTCATGGGGGGTCACCTTCGGGTGAGGAGAGGTTGGCCGGACGGATGTCAGGAGACGGTGTCCTGGAAGGCCGTCCCCGCGGTGCGCAGGGCGGCGACCCTGCCCAGCACGTCGGCGGGCGAGACGACCTCGTTCTTGGTGTAGTAGACCCAGTCGACCTGCTGCTGGTAGGCCCGCCTGGAGGAGCCTGCCTGCAGGTCGATGAACCACTGGTTGAACATGATCCACATCGGCGTCTCGGGGTAGTAGATGCCGCCGTGGTCGGCGAACAGGCGTCCGTCGAGGTAGTACCTGATGTGCCCGCCCGAGACCTGGATGACCAGGTCGTGCCAGCCGGCGAAGCTCGCGCGCTCCTCCGTGTGGGTGTTGACCGCCTGCCACGGGTCGGCCTGGTAGGTCTCCCAGCTGGTGGTGTAGAGGATGTTGCCCGGCTCGCCCCAGCCGCCGTTGGGCAGGTACTCGAAGTCGAGCTCGCCGTAGTCGGGGTCCATGTTCTGGAGCAGCGGGGTGATGGTGAAGAACGTCTGCACCACGTGCTCGCCGTCGGGCCCCGTCACGGGGGCGTCGCTGAAGCGCACGCGTGCGGCGTAGGTGCCCTCGAAGAACTTGCGCCCGGCCGTCGAGAACTCGGTCTGGACGGTGCCGCCGCCGGTGCCGTCGGTGGAGGACTCCAGCTGCAGCACGCCGTTCGGGAAGGTGACCGCCGCGGGCGACCAGGTCGCCCCGGGAACACCTGGGCCGCCCGAGCTGGACCTGACGGTCCAGCCGCGCTGGGCCAGGCGGGGATCGCTCGAGCCCGTATAGGAGAAGTCGTCGAACAGGACGCCGGCCGAGCCCGTCGGGGTCGGGGTCGGCGTCGGCTCGCCCCCGCCCGGCGGCCTGCCCCAGGCCAGCAGGCCGTCCAGGTAGACGGCGGCCCTGTCCCAGTCGGCGTAGCTCGTCTGGGCGCCGAAGGAGTAGTCGTCGGACTGGTCGAAGCTCTGCCAGTCGGCACGGTAGAAGCGCAGTTGCAGGTCACGGGTGCTGCCGCCGGGCGGCAACGTCCCCGAGGTGAAGCCCACCTCCAGGTAGCCGGGCCCGAACGTGCCCGTCACGGTCGAACACCCCACCACCGCCCATGAGCAGGCGAATCTGTAGGTCTCCGTGCCGGTGAGGTAGTAGCGGATCTTCACCTGGTTCAGAGGTACGGCGGCCGGCCCGTCGTTCAGCAGCTGGAACCACGGCTCGGCCTGCGCGGTGGTGGGGGTGGTCGAGGAGTTCTTGTACTGCAGGCGCAGTCCCTGCGCGGCGTTCGCGGGGGCTGCCAGCAGTGCGGCGAGGATGGCGAAGGGAAGGGCTAAAGCGAGGAGGATCTTCACGGCTGGATCTCCTTGGTGTCAGCCGCCTCTTCTGATGCGGCCTTCGTAACGGGCCTCGAGTGCCAGGTTGTGCGCGTCGCCCTCGGGAACGTTCGCCGACAGGTACACCGGCGGCGTCCGCCCCGCCTCCACCAGTTCCCTGACCGCCTCCGCGACGACGAGCTGGACCAGCAGCGCCGAGGTGATCGAGGAGACGGCGCCGACCGCGCCGCCTCCTGGCATGGGGAGGAAGGCGTCGCCGCGCGGCGCCCTGTTGTCGAGGACCACGTCGGCGAGTTCGAGCAGCTTGCGCCCTGACGGGTGCCTGGACGGCACGCTGGAGCTGTGGGCGAGGGAGGTGATGGCGATCAGGTCGTGACCGCGCTCCTTGACCAGGGTGGCCAGCTCGACGACGACGCCGTTGACGCCCGAGTTGGAGATGATCACGAAGAGGTCCTCGTCCCTGACGGGCGCGAGGTCGAGGATGCGCCGGGCGAGGCCGGGGTCGCGTTCCAGGTCATAGCGTTCGAGCTCGGCAGGGTCGGCGCCGCCGTACAGGACGATGTCCCTGAGCGCGAGCCTGTTGGTGGCCACCAGGCCTCCCGCGCGGCCCGAGATCTCCATCGCGGTGGCCTCGGAGTGCCCCGAGCCGAACGCCTGGATCACCCCGTCCCTGTCGAGTGTCCGGACGACGAGGGCGGCGGCCTTGCCGATCTCGGGATCCTGTGGGATGACGGCGACGAGGTCGGCGATGTGCCTGGCGTAGTCGGCCGGGTTCACGATTCTCCTTCTGGTAGGCGGTGGCCTTCGACGGCCCTGACGGTCAGGTCGAACGCCTCGCGGGTGCGTTCGTAGGTGCGCTGCGCGACCGAGACGTAGACCACGTCGAGGACGAGCAGCTGGGAGTGGATGGCGGCGAAGCCGTGGGCGCGGAAGGTGGTCTCGCGGCTGGCCGTCGTGAGCACCAGCTCGGCCACCTCGGCGAGAGGCGAGCCGGGGTGGGAGGTGACAGCGACGGTGATGGCGCCGTGGCTGCCCGCCTCCGCCAGCACCTCGATGACCTCGCGGGTCCTGCCGCTGTGCGAGATGCCCACCGCCACGTCGCCGTGGCCGAGCAGTGCGGCGTCGCTGAGGGCGGAGTGCGCGTCGGACCTGCTCCAGGTGGGGATGCGGATCCGCTGCAGGCGGTGCTCCATCTCGCTGGAGACGGCCGCGCTGCTCGAGACGCCGAACAGCAGCACCCTGCCCGCGTGGGCGATCGCCTCGGCGACCTTCTCCACCATGGCCAGGTCGAGCTGGGCCGCCGTCTCCTGGATGAGCCTGGTGTCGTTGCCCGAGACCACGCCGAGCACCCTGTCCAGCCCGTCGGTGGGGAGGATCTCCTGCCCGATGTCGGTCTCCCAGCGCTGCCTGGCCGTCCTGCCGGTCTCGGTGGCGATGGCCACGCGCAGCTCGGCGTAGCCGCCGAAGCCGAGCGCGCGGCAGAACCTGGTGATCGTGGCGGTCGAGGTCCCGCTGCGCTCGGCCAGGTCGACGATCGTCGATCGGGCCGCGTCGGCGGGGTTGGCGAGGATCACCTCGGCGACCTTGCGCAACGCCTCCGGCTGGTCGGCCTGTTCGGCTCTGATGCGGCTCAGCAGTTCCACGCGATGAAAATTATGCTCAGCTACTGGCCTCGTCAAGGGTTCGGGAGAATAATTTTTGACATGACGATGGTGTTAGGCGTGGACGCGGGCGGGACCTCGACCCGCGCCGTGGTGATGTCCCTCGACGGAAAGCTCGTGGGCAGGGGACTCGCGGGATGCGGCAACCCGATGGCAGCAGGCACCGCGACGGCCTTCGGGAACATGAGACAAGCCGTCGAGTCGGCCCTGAGCTCGACGGATCCCGCTTCGATCAAAGGCGGAGTCGTGGGGTTCGCGGGCTCGGGCATCCTGCGCGAACCATCCGCGTCCGCGGCTTTCGCCGACGTGTTCGCCGGCCTGCCCGCGCCGCCCATCCCGGTGGGAGACGTGGTCGTGACGTTCGCGGCGGGCACCCCCGCCGCCGACGGCACCGTCCTCGTGTCAGGTACCGGGGCCATCGCGGCAAAAATTATTGACCGCTGCCAGGACAGGGTGGCCGACGGGTTCGGCTGGCTGCTGGGCGACGAGGGGTCGGGGTTCTGGCTCGGCAGGGCCGCCGCCAGGGTGGCGGTACGCGAGCTCACCGCGGGAACGGCGGGCCCGCTCACCCTGCTCGTCCTCGACGCGCTCGCGCCTCAGGCCGAACGCGCTGAAGGGCCGCATCCCACGGGCGAGCGGGCCGGCACTCCGCCGGATCTCACGGTCGCGTGGGCCGATCCTCGGCCGGATCTCACGGTCGGGTGGGCGGGCGGTTCAGGGCCGGCGGCCGGGAAGGCGGAAGGTGCCGGGCGGCCGGGTTCCGGGGGCAGGGCCGGGCTCGGAGGGGAGCTGGTGGACATGATCGCGGCCACCGTGCAGTCCCGGCCGCCGCTCGCGCTGGCCGAACTGGCGCCGCTGGTCAGCCTGGCCGCCGCCGAAGGCGACCCCGCCGCGCTGTCCATCGTCGAGGCCGCCGCCACCAGGCTCGCCCGCACCGCCGCCGAGGTGCGCGAGCCTGGCGACGGCTCCCCGATCGTGCTGGCCGGGAGCGTGCTGACCTCCGCGGGTCCCGTCCGGCGTGCCGTACGGGCCCTGCTCGAACAGCGATGGGCGGCGGCCCCCGTCACGGTGGCGGCGGACGGAGCGGGAGCGGCGGCGTGGCTGGCCGCGCTGGACCTGCTCGGGACCGCGAGGGCCGCGCCGCTCCACTCCCGCTTCGTCGGCTATTCGGTGTCCGGCGGCTTGGGGCCGTCGTAGACCGGGTTCTTGGCCAGCCGCTTCTCCGTCACCAGCAGCTTGACGGTGTCGGCCGACAGCACCTCGGCGTCCCACACGATCCAGTCGTCGCCGACGTCGTCCGGCTGCCGCTTCGGGTTGTAGCCGAATCCGCCGCCTTCGGAGGGCTCGATCACCCAGACCTCGGTCTTGACGCCGCGCTCGGCGGCCGCCTTCCTGACCTCGCCGACCGTGCGCTCGTCCACCTCGAGGCCGTGCAGCGGCTCACCCTTCCTGGTGGCCGACGCCGCGTTCCCGTACCGCTCCCCCGGCTTGGCGGGCCGTCCGAGAGAGACCACCCCCGTACCGGTGAAACCCACCGACACGGTGACCGCCAGCGCGCAGCCGGGAGAGCCCATCTCGCAGCCCTCCGGCTCGAAACCACCGCCGATGCCCTTGTTGGGAGAGGTGTTCCCGCTGAAGCCCATCCTCACGACCTTCCCGACCCCGCTCGGCGAGGCCGGCAGCAGGTTGAGGCTGACGTCCAGGCCCACCGCCCTGAACGCCTCCGCATACCTTGCGTGGTCGGCGTACGGGTCCTTGACCCTGGCCACCCACTGGTCCCCGCGCCGCTCGATCTCGATGGCGGCGTTGGCGTAGGAGGTGGGCACCCCCTTCCCGCCCTCGATCAGCCCCGGACCGATCACCACGGCGGCGGCAAGCGCCGACACCGCCATCGCGGCCACCGCCAACCTGCGCGCGGGGCGTGGCCCGCGCCGCCGTACGGCAGGCTCGTGCGCCCCATCGGCAGCCGTGATCGACTCCAGCAGCGTCCGCGCCCCCGCGCCGGACCCCTGCCCCCTGAGATCCTCGTCCCGGACCCTGGCCAGGCCGCCGACCTGCTCCTCGATGCTCTTCACAGTTCCCTCCCCGCGAGAACGACACGGTCGACCGAGATGCCCGCCGCCTGCAGGGCGCGGGCCAGACGCTTGCGCGCACGATGAAGCCTGATCCGTACGGCGTTGCGCGAACAGCCGAGCACGGCCGCTATCTCGCTCCGTTCCAGCCCCTCCCACGCGACCAGGCCGAGCAGCTCGCGGTCGTCGTCCCCCAAGCTCCGGAAGGCCCTGCCGATGGCGCCGAGCTCGAGCGTGGTGTCGGGAGCGGCGGCGTAGAGGTCGGCCAGGTCGGCGTCGAGCTCGACCGTGCGGGCGTGATGCCTGGCGGTACTCCTTCGATGGTTGGCCAGCACGTTGCGGGCCACGCCGTACAGCCACAGCCGGGCTTCCGCGCCGGGCGGCAGCTCGTCGATCTTTCGCCACGCGATGGCGAAGGTCTCCGCGACCACGTCTGCGGCGTCGTCAGGCGAGGGGCATCGGCGGACGACGTAGCCGACGATCTGTTCGTAGGTTCCGGCGTAGACGGCCTCGAACCTGGCCCTCCTGTGGTCAGCCACGGGCGGTTCCCATGGTCGGCCTCCTTGGTCGGGAATGTCTGACACCCTCTCCATGTCGGAAGGCGCCCCTGCATTTCAAACCCGCATGACGAGCCCAGGAACCCGGAAAGCCCAGGGTTCCGGGAAGGCCGAGAAGTCCGGGAGGGCGCGAACCCAGGGCATCCGCCAACGTGATCGACCTCACTGATCGGGGTGTCACATACCGGACGGATCCGGAGTCCTTTGTTCAGAGGACGAGTTTCG